>JAGHBX010000269.1 GCA_021160785.1 Planctomycetota bacterium
AATAGCCGCACGGACACGGGTTCATCGCGGCGATAAGGATGAACTGGGCGGGGAAGGTGATCGTGCCCTTGGCGCGCGAGACGGTAGCCGTGCCGTCCTCGAGCGGCTGGCGGATCATCTCCAGGATATGACGCGGGAATTCGGCGAACTCATCGAGGAACAGGATGCCGTGATGGGCAAGGCTCAACTCGCCCGGTCGCGGTGTGGTCCCGCCGCCGATAAGGGCCGGCCCGGTCGCGGTATGATGCGGGGCGCGGATGGGACGGGTGGCGATGAGTGCGACGTTCTTTTCGAGCAGGCCGACCGAGGAGTAGATGCGCGTCGTCTCTAACGATTCCTGCAGGCCCAATGGCGGCAGGATGGTGGCGAGCCGTTGCGCAAGCATGGTCTTGCCGGTGCCGGGCGGCCCGATCATCATAACATTGTGAGCGCCGGCGGCGGCGATGGTCAGGGCTCGCTTTACGGCTTCCTGACCCTTGACGTCGGAGAAATCGACATCGTAGCTGGATGCGACGTTGAATATTTCATCAATGTCGACGGCGGTGGTCTCCAGCGGCAGTTCGTCGGAGAGATACCCGACCGCCTGTGCTAACGAGGCTACGCCGTAGACGTCGATGTTTTGGACGACCGCCGCTTCGCGAGCGTTGTCCAGCGGGACCATGATCGAGGAGAATCCGTTTTCGGCGGCGCACATCGCCATGCTCAGCACCCCGTTGACGCGACGGACTCGGCCGTCGAGGGCAAGTTCGCCCACGATGAGGTGGCGTTTCAGGCTGTCGCTTTGCAGCGAGCCGGAGCAGGCCAACATCCCCAACGCAATGGGCAGGTCGAAGGCGGGGCCGGCTTTTTTCACATCGGCGGGCGCAAGGTTGATCAGCGACTGCGTATCGGGGTGTTTGTAGCCGGAGTTGGTGATCGCGCTTCGGACGCGCTCGATGCTCTCCTTGACGGCGGTGTCGGGCAGCCCGACGATCGTCGGCCTGTCGTACCCGCCGCGCGAGACATCCACCTCCACCTCGCAGATGATCCCGTCGATCCCTTCAAGCGTAACACTGTAAAGCCTCGCTAACATAGCCCGCCGCCCTTAACGATTAACCGTCCATTTCGATACTATACTGCTCACGATTGAAAATTCCCGTTTGTACGCGGGTAAGTAGCTTTAGAACAGTAACTTAAAATCCCACTCGCGGGAATTTAGCACCCTGAAGGGTATAAAAACCATTTTAGGCGCGTTTTCGATATACGCAAGTCTTTTTTGGGACGGCAAATTTCGCGGGTGCGAAAAAAATTGTGCATATCCGCAAAATGCGCAGGTGGAGAGAAAAATGGGGGTCTGACTCTTTAATTATTCCATGGAGCGGTGAAGACGATTTCATAACTATTAACCATGTGTTATGATGTAGATTAGAAAGTTTCGCCACAACGTGCGGCGATTCGTATGGAAGACGTCGGAATATAGACTGGAGAACAGATGATTTACAAAACAAGACGCCAAGGTGTTCTAAGGATGAGGGTTTATTTCTCTGCAATTGGGATCGCGGTGATTTGCGCCGTTTGCCTTGCGGAGTCCGGGTCCACAACAACATCCAAGGCCAAACCATTGGCCGTACCAACCTTTCACTGCCTTGGCGTGTACTGGTCGCCCGAACAGGGAGCCGCGGAAAAGAAGGTGTCCATACAATACCGCGAGAGTGGACAGGACAGATGGCGCGACGGCCTGCCTATGCGTTACAATCCCGTGGAAAACTCGGAATGTAAGGCGGACTACCGAGGCAGCATCGTCAATCTGAATCCCGGTACCCTTTATGAGGTAGCCCTCCAACTCGACGGAACTGAGATCCGAACCGTCTTCAATGCCGCCACGTGGAGCGAGCGTTTTCCGGGCACTTCGGTGGTCACGGGTGAAAGCCGAAACAGCACACTCAATGTCACTAAATCGGGGACGCCCCAAGGCTACGTGCTCTACGATGGCACTGGCTGCACGATCGACACACAGAACAAGGATGACGTGGGCATAGCCGTACGTGCAAGCTACATCATTCTACGCGGATTCACCATCAAAAACGTGAAGGAGCACGGGATCCGACTCTTCAGTGGCCACCATATCGTCATCGAAAACTGCGATATCAGCAAGTGGGGAAGTGAAAGTGAGAAGGGCTGGGGCAAGAACTATCAAGCCGGAGTCTTCAGCAACCAGAAGGACCTCCGATCTGTCGTTATCCAGCGCTGCAAGCTGCACCATCCTTCATGGGACTCCAACAGTTGGGCGGAGAAACACGGTGAATCCACTCACCCCAAGGGACCGCAGACGATCGTCTTCTGGAACTCTGAAGGGAATCATGTCATTCGCTACAACGAATGCTGGTCGGATAAAGATCACTATTTCAATGACGTAATGGGAGCAGGCTCAAACGGCAGCTACAGAGGTTTTCCCGGTTCCGACAGTGACATCTACTGCAACTATATTGCGGACTCCTGGGACGATGGCATCGAAGCTGAAGGCGGCGACCAGAACGTTCGGATATGGAACAACTACGTGGAGAATGTGTTGATACCCATAGCCAATGCCGCGGCGTCCATCGGCCCGCTTTACGTCTGGCGCAACGTATCGGGACGCTGCTACAGCCCCCCGGGCAGCAGTTGGGACATGACACACGGGCCTTTCTTTAAGATGGGTTACGCCGGCGGCGAGGAGTGGATGACCGGCCATATGTACATCTTCAACAATACGATATTCCAGGCAAATGACGAGGGGGCCAGTGGGCTCGGCGGTTCATCGAGGGTCATCAAGCATTGCGTCACCCGGAACAACGTCCTCCACGTGAGGCGCTCGGACGGCTGCAGCATCAGCACCGGCAAAGGCGTGGACAATGACTTCGATTACGATCTTCTGTCAGCACGCCACCCCGACGGCCATGAGCAACACGGCCTTTCCGGCAAGCCGATCTACGCCCCAGACGCAGGATTCAACTTTGAGACCAAGCTGGGCAACTTTCAGCTTGCACCCCAAAGCCCTGGATACGACCAGGCGGTGGTGATCCCCAATTTTTGCGATATCTTCACCGGTAACGCGCCCGACATGGGCTCCAACGAAGCCGGTACAGCCCTGATGACATTCGGCGTAAAGGCCCGGTTCGTCCCGCCTGAGAATAATTAAAGAAACTATGAAAGCCGGATGCCCGGAGGCGTTAGGTTTAGTATAATCGACTCCACGGGAAAACTCTTGAGTTATTGAGGAAAGATTCTGACGAGCACTACTCCGTGGGGGGGCACTTTGGCCTGGAAGTTGTTTTTGAATGTTCCGAGGTCTTTTTGTCTCCAGAGGTCGCGCACCCGGCAGGGGCCTTTGATTTTAAGGTTGGCGAAGTTGACAGTTATGGTTTTGGAATCTTCGAAGAGGGCGCTGCGATTGAACAGGCCCGCCGCGATTGAGCCGTCTTCCATTTCTTTTACCCATATCTCGTGTCTGAAGTCGGCGAATAGCTGCCTGGCTTGTCGGCAGAGCGGGTCCTGGCTGACTTCGAGGACCTCGTCGTTGGTGAGGAGATTCAAGGTAAAATCGTCGAGCCTGGTGAGGTCGCAGCCCAGGAGCATTGGCGATGCGAGGAGGCACCAGAGGCTGATGTGTGTGTACTGTTCGTCGGGGGTGAGTTTTGAGGGGTGGAGATTCGGTCCCCAGCCTACACGGCCTACGACGAGCATGTCGGCGTCGTTGAAGTGGCCGGGTCCTGCGAAGGGGGTCCACTTATTCTGGCTGAATCCGATGGAGGAAATGCTCGGCCAGGTGTCGCGGATGTCGCCGGTGGTGCGCCAGCAGTTGGCCAGTTGCGCCCAGTCGGCGGCCTTGTCGAAGGGGGCGCTGTTTGAGAGGCTGTAAACGATGTCGCGACCGCTTGCGCGGAGGGCGTCGGCCATTTCGCTTACGTGGCGGATGTCATTGGGGTTCCAGTCGTACTTGAGGTAGTCAAAACCCCAGGCGGCCCATTGTTTGGCGTCGTTTTCGGCAAAGGGGTGTTTACCGTGCCGCCATCCCTTGCGGCGGGATGCGTTTTCTTCAGGCCATTTGCCGCTGGTGTCGTCGCTGGAGCCGCCGACAAAGCCTGCATAGGAGCTGATCCAGGG
>JAGHBX010000198.1 GCA_021160785.1 Planctomycetota bacterium
CCCGTATAGTAGGCAAGGCCTCGAACGATACCCGTATCGAACTTCACGAAGTCGGCGACGCCCATCAGTTCGAGCGTCTCAAAAAGCCTCCCCAACTCATCGACCGCCGCTTTCGCCGCGGTGTCAAGAGCCACGACATCGCCGATATCGTCAATAGACTCAACCGACATAAACTCGATCACCCGCGAACGCATCGCAGGATCGGTGATTTGCTCGGCGATTATTTTCTGAAAAGTGTCATCGGGAAGTTTGGCCTTTTTGTCAAGGACGGCATAAACCGCGTCAAGCTTGTCCGGGCCAATCCCAATCGTCAGAAGAACCGCAGCCAACATCTTACGGCTGGAAATCTTTACGACAATATCGTCGGGTCCGAGACCGGTTGACCGAAGATAATCGATCGCAGTGAAAATCACCTCCGCGTCGGCGAGGATATCGTCAACGCCGATGATGTCAACGTTCCACTGGAAGAACTCCCGCAGTCTGCCCTTCTGCGGCCGTTCGGCGCGACAGAGACGCGGCAGGGAGAACCACTTGATCGGTCTGGGCAGCGCGTTGATCTGCTGATTCACCATCCGCGCCAACGTCGGCGTAATCTCGGGCCTGATGGCGAAATCACGGCCGCCGCGATCCGTAAACGAAAAAAGCTGCGAGGCAATCTCGTCGCCGCTCTTTACCTGGTACATCTTGAGGAACTCGAAGATCGGGCCGTCATATTCCTCAAAGCCGCTGCGAAGCGACGCCGCCTTCCAGCCGTCGAGGAGATAATTGCGCACCGCCATTACCTGTGGATAAAAATCCCTCGTTCCCTTGGCTGACTGAATCTTCATGATTACTTCTTTTGCTTTTTCTTCTTCGTCTTCTTTTTCTTCGGCTTGAGCTTGTCAAAGACCTTTTCGCCGAATTTGATCTTCATGTATTCTTCCATCTGGTGGGCACTGGTGAAGTGAAGCTCATAATCATACTCACTACCCGTAAAATCGCACTCGTCCATCTTGTAACCGCGGCATATCTTCGGCCGCAGATCATAGATCTTGCATCGATTGCTGTCGTCCAGGTTCGTGCACTTGTTCTTTACATTTAGATACCAGTCGCCGTCTTCGATGAAAACCGAGGTGTCCTCATGACAAAGATACCACCGCATATCGTCATAGTCGTCCCAGTCCTCCGGCGTATCGAGCGGCAGGGCAAAATAACGACAACACAGCCCCGTACACTTGTCACATTGAATCTTCGATTTCTTCTTTTTCGTATTCGACACCACTTGCTGACTCCACTAAACCGTTTCAAATAATTTAACAACAATCGGGTCATTATAGGCAATTGCCAACCGGCGTCAAGCCAAACCGCCGATTTTACCGCAATGCCGGCGAACCGGGCCTTGTCCCGGCTTGAGACCTGCGGTATAATCGCACCCGTTGTCCGGCATGCGAACGTTCGCAGCGGCGGCTCACCGGCAAAAAAAGAAAGCATGGAGGTTCCATGACAAAACGAATTTGGCACAGACGCCCACACCAAGCGGTCCTTGCGGCCTGCCAGTGCCTCGTCCTGGCCTGCGCTGCTGTCGGTCAGGCGCAGACGGGCTCTGAGCATGGCGGCATCTGGAATATGGAAAAACTTCGCCAGCCGCCGGTTGTCCGCGACGCCGATAGTTTCGACGAAGACCATATCCAGGCAGTCTTCTACGACGGGTTGCCCCTCCACGGCAAACCGACACGCGTCTTTGCATGGATCGGCTTGCCCGAAGGCACCGATACACGCAAGGTCCCTGGAATCGTCCTTGTCCACGGCGGGGGCGGTACCGCCTTTGCCGAATGGGTCCGCCTCTGGACGGCAAGGGGCTATGCCGCGATCGCAATGGATACCTGCGGCTGCGTGCCTAAGGGCAGCTACGGTAAGTGGCGGCGGCACGACGCAGGCGGTCCCCCCGGCTGGGGCGGCTTTGACCGGATCGATGAACCAATCGGCGATCAGTGGACATATCACGCCGTCGCCGACATCGTTCTTGCCCACTCGCTTTTGGCGTCAATGCCCGAAGTCGACGGCGACAGAATCGGCATCACAGGCATCTCATGGGGCGGCTACCTGACCTGTATCGCCGCCGGCGTCGACGAGCGATTCAAGTTCGCCGTGCCGGTTTACGGCTGCGGCTTCTTAGGCGACAATTCGGTGTGGTTAGGCACTTTCAAGAAGATGGGCTCTGAAAAGAGCCAAAAGTGGCTCAAACTCTGGGACCCTTCGGTCTATCTGCCCGCAGCGCGAATGCCCATGCTCTGGGTAGCCGGGACCAATGATTTCGCTTATCCGATGGACTCCCTGCAAAAGTCCTATCGTCTCCCCAGTGCGCAGCGCAGGCTGGCGATTCGCATCCGAATGCCTCACGGCCATGGCGGCGCGGGCGAAAACCCCGAAGAAATCGGCGCCTTCGCCAACAGCATTGTAAAGAACGCCACCGCCCTGCCAAGATTCGGCGATCAGGGGCTGAGGGCCTCAAACGCATGGGCGGATTTCGTTTCAAAAAGAACCGTCCGCAAAGCCGAACTCAACTACACCTGCGATGACGGACCGTGGCAAAAATGTCTCTGGAAGTCAGTTGACGCTTCCATCGATTCTGAAAACTCCAGACTCAATGCTACCCTGCCGCAAGGAACAAAGGTCTATTACTTCAACCTGATCGATGCGCAAGGGCTCGTCGTCAGCAGCGAACACATCGAATTGGAATGATCGGTTCCGCAAGGAAAAAGGAAAGTCCGAGTGAACTACGAAAAAATTGTGATTACCGGCGGATGCGGTTTTTTGGGCCAGTTCGTTGTCAGGCAACTTCTGGAAACAGGTAACTGTCCCCTGTTAAAGATCATTGATCTTAAGGCGAACGGGGCCGCTTTGTTTGATTTTGCCGGCGACAAGAATGTCGAAATTGTCATGGGCGCCGATGTGTGCGATTATGACTCCATTGTAGGCGAGTTTACCGGCGCCTACTGCGTGATACATCTTGCCGGGGTTGTCTCGTTTTCCCTCAAAGACGAACTGCTGCTTAGAAGTGTCAATGTAGACGGAACCAGAAACGTATTGCGGGCCGCTCATGACAACGACGTCAAGTGCGTCATTCATGTCAGTTCAGTGGCGGCCCTGGGCTATAACGACGATAAAGATAACCCCGTCAATGAGGAGTTTGGGTTCGACTGGAGCATCGCCGAAAAACGCAAAAAATTCTACATGCTCACCAAGCACCAGGCCGATCTCGAAGTGGCCGAATTCAGGCGACAGGGATTGAACACGGTGGTCGTCTATCCCGGCCTGATGTTCGGTCCCGGCGATGCTGCCAACTCCGCCAGGCTCATAAAGGCAATCAACAGCCGCAAGATAC
>JAGHBX010000349.1 GCA_021160785.1 Planctomycetota bacterium
CTGTTTCCGATCGCCCTGGAGGTCATCAAGGACAAGGAGCTCTGGAGGAAAATCAAAACTATTTGCGACGATATCGGTTATTGCGGCGTTCATACATAATCGCATGGATGTACTGTGCTGGAGGGCTTCGGAGGCGGACGCCGCAACCGTTTATTGCCAGGTTGCATGCCTGTAGATCGGCGATAAGCCATTGAGCCCGAACGCAGGCATGTAACTTTATTTTTGCCCCTTTCACCTGATTCCGCCGCCAACAGTACCGCCGGCATCTTGCCGGCAATTAACCAACCCCGCGGGCGAGACGCCCCCGCTACGTGTTGCGGGCGGGATCCCGGCGCGCCGGGACTACCATGTTGGCCTCACGGGCGTTCTATGATACAATGTAATAGTTCATAGTTTGTAGTTCGTGGTTTGAAAGGCGGAGATATCATGACGAAACTCAGCAGGCTCTTTGTTCTCTATGTAATGATCCAGGGTTCCGTGTGGGCGGCTTCGTATTATGTCGATCCTGTCAACGGCGATATGGACGACCCCGGCGCCGCCGAATGCCCCTGGCGAACTCTGGCGGAAGTCTTTTCCCGCAACATCCCGTTTGAAGGCGGAGACACCATTTACCTTCGCAGCGGATACCACGGCGACGTCACCGTCAAAGGCCTAAACGCAAGCTACGTTACTATCAAAGCCTTGCCCGGCCAGAGCCCGGCGGCAAGTCGCATTCGCATAAAGAACGCGAGATTCTGGCGCATAGAAGGCCTGGAGATCAGCCCGCAATTTGCAGAAAAATACACTCAACAGACCATGGTCGACATCGCCGAAAGCACCGCCGACATCTCAATTGAAAACTGCAAATTGTATTCGGCTAAAGACATATCAAAATGGTCGCCCGAGGACTGGGTAGCCAAGTCCTGTTTCGGTATTTTGGCAAGAGGAACGAGGATTCGCCTGACCAACAACCATCTGCTCAATGTGGATCACGGAATTACGATCCTCGGAAAGCAAAACATCGTCGAGGGCAATATGATCGAAAACTTCTCCGGAGACGGCATCCGTGCCCTGGGCGACGATTGCGTTTATCGCCGCAACATAATCAGGAATTGCTATGACGTGGACGACAACCACGACGACGGAATACAATCCTGGAGCACCGGCCCAAACGGCGTGGGGACCGGCGTTGTCAAAAACGTAACTATCGACGGAAACCTCATTATCAGCAGCACTCGCGATAACCGGAAATACAAAGGCACGCTGCAGGGCATAGGCTGTTTCGACGGCATCTACGAAAACTGGCTCGTCGTCAACAATGTCATTATCGTCGATCACTGGCACGGCATCAGTCTCTACGGGGCGAAGAATTGCAAAATCGTCAATAACACCGTCGTCGATATCAACGAACAAGAACCCGGCCCGCCCTGGATACTCATCAATAAGCACAAAAAGGGCTTTGCAAGTACGGGCAATCTGATTAGAAACAACCTCGCCAAAAAGTTCATCTCAAAACCGGACGTCGGCCTCATCGACCACAACATGACCATCACCCGCCACGAAGACTTTTTCGAAAACTACGACAAATTCGACCTTCACTTAAAACCCGACTGCCCCGCAATAGACGCCGGCTCAAACGACCAAATACCCGCCAACGATTTCTTCGAAAATCCGCGAGTACAAGGCCGCCGGGCGGACATAGGAGCAATTGAATATAAATCACAAAGGCAAACAAGCAGGCAAGAGCATTAGGCATCAAAGAAGGCATGATCGCCGGTGACGCCTTCGGATTATTGGCCTGATGGGTTGTGTGAATACTTACCTGCCGGGAAAATATCCGCGGTTCATGTATATAATGTCTTCGTTGTTAGTCTGAGTGTTGCCGGGAACCGAACCGGTGCTGGGGTCAGGTTCGTTCTTCATCAGGTAAAGAGTTCGCGGATCTTCCCATGTGTGCTTCTCGGCATGTCCGTCGGCAAAGCCGAGAGTGCTTCTGTCGTTGTGATAGAACGCGGGGATGTCCCACCACTGCCAGTAATTACTGCCCCCCATTAAAACGAAACCACCCAGATTATGCCATTGCTTTCCATGGACGGGACTATTGACCACGTCTTCTTCCACGAATATGTATTTCTGGGACGGTGATACGATATCATTATTTTTCTTGGCCATCTTGAATTGCCGTGTTCCCCCGCCGGGAAGAGTAATGGTATTGGTTCGGAAATCTTCACCATTCATGAGCCCGGGGATGGCGTATGTTCGGTACACCTTGTATTCTGTGGTCTCCCTGACATAATTCTTGTCGTTAGGGCAGTGATAGAGTTTTTCGGATTCGGCGTAAGGAAACAACGTTCCCGCCCTGATGCCGCGCATCCTGGCCTCCATGTTCAACTGGCCGCTTGCCATGTTGGCCTCATAATTGGCGGGGTTAACACCAAAGGGGATCGGCATGGGAGCTGACGCTATGAGCGGCCGTTCGCACCAGCGATAGTCTGTGCTGTTGTATGTCGAGCCGCCGATCAGGTACCCGTCATTATCATCCATGTACAACAGCCATCCCATGCTGAGACCTTTCTGGTTGGCAGCGCACAGAATGGCTGTAGCCTGCTCTTTGACATAAAGCAGCGAAGGGACCAAAATCGCCAGCAGCATGGCAATGATCGCAATAACGACAAGCAGTTCAATGAGTGTAAAGCCATTCTTTCTCATGGGAAACCACACCTTTCTTGCTGGGACACATCTGTTCTCGTGTTTTATCGGACTGCGAAATTTCTCACATGAGGCATAATCTTCGCTTATGTGCAGCCGACGCACAACAGCGATTTGAGTGAATACAATCCAACAACTATATGTAATATACCCGATAACCACAGGGCTTGCAAGCAAAAACTTTGTTTATCTGGAGGGTGGAAGCCAGTTTTGCCTGATTCGGATGTTCACCGTGCATCAGGCCGGTAATCGTATAACTCCGCTTGCCGCCTCTTGCTTCATCCTAATAAGGTATGTTCGGAGACAATTTGCCCTTCAAAGGCCAGGAGTAAATGAATCCTGCCCTGGCTTGTTTACCGCCCGGCAAATCCACGGTATAATAAGGGTCCAACAACTCGACATGGCCGTCGACAAAAACAGCGTTGCCCTTGCCATCATTCGGCTTGGCGATCGAGGTACCATGATATGTCGCGATAAAGTCGCCCCACTGTGGGTTATCATCCTGATGACGGGAGAAGAAGCACGTGTCATTTAGCACCCATCCGGCCCAGTTTGGGATCAGCCAGATCGTTTCCTCGACCCAGACAAGGGTTTCAGCGGAATTGATGACCTGGCTTTCCTTAAGCACTCCGTAGCTCCTGCCCATGAAAGCATTCTGGCTGTAGGCGTATTGAGGCTTAATGGGAATTGAAGCGTTATGACCAGGATGATCGGCTCCGTGTACTTTTGCGAATTTCTTAAAGGTCGGGCACATATGAGCCTTTTGGCTGTCCATATACTCCCAGAGGGGACCGGCGAAACCCGGATTATTCTCAGGAGAGATGCGCTCGTCGTGCCATTGGCACCTCCAGGGGATAACAGGTAATCCGTTTGTTCCCCCTACGTCGCCATTGAACATGCTTGTCTTGCTTTCAGGGTATTTGTCGTCGTGTTCATTCAGGTAGAGCTTCATTGCAAGACCGTAGGATCGCAGGTTTGTCTTGCATATAATGAACTGTGCTCTTTCCTTGACTAATTGTAATGACGGCACGAGAATTGCGAGCAACATGGCAATGATGGCAATGACTACAAGCAACTCAATAAGTGTAAATGCGGGTTTTTTTTGCATGTCGAATATCTCCTTTTTTATTCCAGCAACCATAAAAACATACCCGACAATCGCTGTGATTGCAAGCAAAAAGTTTGTTTTTTGTGCAGAAAGTTTGCATTACAGATAGTTCGCCGCGTCTTTATCGGTCCTTGCGGCAATATGCGCCTGCAATCGCTTTCAGGAGCGATTGGCGGTCTCGTACTTGCTGACAACGTAAACGGCCTGGGTGGCGAAGATGTTGGGGGCAAATTTGACCGGTCTGAGGCTGGATTTGCCCAAGGGAATCCGTTTTTCGATCCGGACGCCGAGTTCGGCGCAAAACCGGTCGAAATCCTTCAGACTCAGGCAGTGGATGTTGGGTGTGTCGTACCACCGGAAGGGAAGCTGCCTGGTCCGCGGCGACCTGCCCTTGAAGAGCAGTTGGAACCGGCATCTGTAGTGGGCAAAATTCGGGAAGCTGACGATGACCCTGTTGGCGACGCGCAGCAATTCCTTGAAGACCTTTTCCGGGTCCTTCACCGTCTGCAGCGTCTGCGAGAGTATCGCATAATCGAAGCTGTCGGTCGCGTACTGGTCCAGGCCCCGCTCGATATCGCGGTGAATGACCGGCAAACCCCGCTGAACCGAATGCACGACGAGATTCTGGTCAAGTTCGATACCCTCGCCGCGGATAGCCTTATCGGCAATGAGCTGGGCCAACAGCTCCCCGTCGCCGCAGCCGACATCGAGGACCCGGCTCTTCGGCTCGATCAGCGAGTCAATCAGTTCGTAATCCACGCGGGCGCGCTTCGCCTGGTCGCGTCTCCTGAGTTGGAGTATCGCCCGTGAAGGCTTTGCGACTCTTGCGTTTTCATGGGTGGCGCCTTGCTCGTAATTTGCGTCGATAAAACCGCTCAGCAGAGCCCCCAACGTTTGCGGCTCCAGCAGAAAAGCATCATGGCCGTACGGCGAATGGATATTGCAGTAGCTGACATCCTTGCCGTTGGCGGTCAACGCATCCACGATCTCCTCGGACTGGGCGACGGTGAAGAGCCAGTCCGAAGTAAAGCTGACGACAAGAAATCTGCATGTCGTGTTGACAAGCGCCTGGTTAAGCGCGCCGTATTCGCGCTCCAGGTCGAAATAATCCATCGCCTTTGTGATGTAGAGGTAGCAGTTGGCGTCGAAGCGCTCGACAAACGTCTGGCCCTGGTAGTCGAGATAGCTCTCCACGGCGAATTCAGAATTGAAATCGTAACCGTAATCGTCGCCGGTATGGAGCTTTCGGCCGAACTTCTGCCGCATGCTTTCTTCGCTGAGATACGTGATATGCCCTATCATCCTGGCAATGGCAAGACCGCGTCCGGGGCCGGGCTTATCGTGGTATTGACCTCCGTTGAAATCCGCATCGGCAAGGACCGCGTTTCGCCCAACCGCGTCGAAGGCGACCGCCTGGGCCGACAGCCGGGACGTCGAAGCGATCACGATAGCAGACCTGACAAAATCCGGGTACTCAATCGCCCACTGAAGCACCTGCATGCCCCCCATCGAGCCGCCGATCACCGCCAGCACCTGCTTTATGCCGATTTTGTCCAGCAGCCGTTTCTGGAGCTTGACCATGTCGGCGATCGTTATAATGGGAAAGTCCAGCCCGTACGGCTTGCCCGTCGCCGGATCGATGCTCGACGGGCCAGTCGTGCCGCTGATGCCGCCAAGGACATTGGAACAGATAACGAAATACTTGTCCGTATCGATCGCCTTGCCCGGACCGATCATGACGTCCCACCAGCCAGGCTTGCGGTCGTTGGGTGAGTTGTAGCCGGCAACGTGGGCGTTTCCGCTGAGCGCGTGACAAATCAGCACGACATTGTCGCCATCCGGCGCCATCTCGCCGCAGGTCTCATAGGCAACGTCTATGGGCGCAAGCGTCTTGCCGCACTGCAGGCCGAGAGGCTCGTCGGCCTCGACGACCCTGACATGCCGGGTCTCGACAATTCCCACCGAGTTTTTCGCATCATCTTTCATAAACTCCGCATTATACGGAACTTGCCTGATGTGTTCAAGAGGTCAGTTGCACAAAAGATGACTCTTGGGGCTGTTGAAAAACCTGCCTGTCCATTAACACTATTTGGCGTATTCGAGATACCGGCAAAGCATCGAGGCATTCTGGACAAACGTCTGGCAGGTAATGGTATCGCCGCTGACCCATCTACCCTTTTCGTCAAGGTCGCCGATCACACTCTTGACGTCGCCGCTCATCGCCAGGGCTCGCCTGGAACGTTCCTTTTTCGAAAGCGGGCGCTGTCCGGCATCGGCAAAGGCCTCATTCGACGCCGACTTGACACGTTCATACCGCCGGATGGTTGACGCCACACCGTATTCGCCCCGCCAGCCGTAGCTGGTGCGCTCCTTCACGCTGACCTTTTCGTAATCGTAATGCACCTTGTTGCCGTCCATGCGGTCCCCGTAAATCTGCCGATTCGTGCCCACCTCGTAAAGTCTCGCCCAGAGATGCTCGCCGAGCATGGAGTCATTGAGCCACTCAATCGCCGCATCGATGGGCTTTAAATACTTGTCGTCTTTGGTGTAGAGATACAAATCGATCAGCGTATTGATGTTCCGGACCGTTGCCGCACTGCACACCCCCGGCGGCTCAAACGTTCTCGCCCAGGCCGGCTTCATGTCATGGTTATATTGCTGAGCCCAGCCCGCCTGCGGGGCGGCAAGCTGCGACATCACAATAAAATCGCCTCCGCGCATAGCGCTTCGCAGATACTTTTTGTCCCCGTAAGTCCGGTGCGCATTCAGCATGAGGCCGATGCAGTCGTTGATCGAGTTGTCATTGAACGTGTAATAATCGTGATACCCGCCGCGAAGCGGATACCACTGCGGCCAGGCGCCGTTTTCAAACTGGCTCTTGAGCATGAACTGCAAGCCAAGTTCAATAGCCTCGTCCAGCCACGGTTCGCTAATGACCGCATCGGCGTCGATCAAAAACTCAAGCGCCCCCTGTGTAATTTTGTCGTCAAAGGTGCATCTCCCCTGCCTGCGCACAGGCTTTTTCGCATCCGGAGTAAGATGAGAAACATCCACCCGATGGTCCCACCCGCCGATTTGCCGCTGCCCCCAGACCAGCGCGCGGGCGACATCCCTCGCCGCATCGAAATAGAACTTATCGCCGGTTGCCTTATATGCCCGAAGATAGCACTGCCCCACCGTCGGCGTACCCGGCGGCTGAACCCATATCTCGTTGTCTTTCGCCTTTTCATAAGTCGCCTCGCCGTAGCGCTGCTTCAAATCCAGCGAATAGATCCCGCAATACCCGCCGTTAGTGGATATCGACCGAAAACAGGACGTCGCCCTCTTTAGGGCCTCCGCCGCCTGCCGGCGCAACGCATCCTCAGCCAGAGCCGAATGACAAACAAACACCGTCGTCAACAAAGCAATGCAAACCACTTTCTTCTTCACTTGCCTGTTCCTCCATATTAAACATACGTGCAAACGCCTATTGGGCTTTTGCGGGCGCTTTCAAAACCACCGTGGTCCCTTTGCCCGGCGCCGAGTCGACTGCCATGTCGCCCCCTAAGTAACGCAAACGCTCTCCAATACAGAACAGATTGTACCTTGCCCCTTCTCCTGTCTTTGGCCCGATCTCGGCCGTATCAAAGCCTATCCCGTCGTCGGCAACGGCAACCTGCACGTCATCGCCGTCTCTTTTCAATGACACCTTGACCCTTGTCGCATGGGCATGTTCAACGGTGTTAGTCAGCAGTTCCTTTATCGCTTCGAAAAGAAAATGCCCCATATCCTCGTCGAACACGGAGCGAGTATCATCCTTCTCAAAAACCGTCTCAATGCCGTGTTTCTTCCGGATATCTTCGGCCAGCCACCTTTCCACCGCCGCCGCCAGACCCGATTGGCGCAGAACCGGACAACTCAAGCCCGATGCAAAGGCATGCGCTGTTTCGACAAGATCGCCCAGCGCCTCCCGCACGCCGGGCATCGGATCTTTGCACTCAGGTTTATCCGACGACGCCATGCTCTGGCGGGTCGAGTTCAGGCGATCTATTATCTCGGAACGCAGCCCGGCGGCGAGCTTTCTGGCGCTTCGCTCCTGGGCTAATCCAAGACTCGAAACAAGATCTCGCAACTGGCTCTGATGCTTCTCTAATCGCCGCTGCGACCGATTACTCTGAATCGCCAGCGCATAGGTCTCGGCTAATCGTTCAACAAGCCACAGATCACGCCCCACATAATCCCTGTCCGCGTTCGCTATAGCCAGCATCCCAATGACCTCGTCGCCCACCAGCGAGGGCACGCCGATAAATCGCTCTATCGGAATATGACCCTCCGGCGTCCCCGACGCTCGCGGATCCTCCGCCGGCGAATTCACTAATACCGACTTCCGCTCATTGAGCACCAGGCCCCACAACCCTGTAAAC
>JAGHBX010000123.1 GCA_021160785.1 Planctomycetota bacterium
GGATTAGCCCACCCATAACCGCCAACCCCCCCCCAAATCGGTTCATCCGCCTAATGCGTAGGTCCCCGCGTCTAAAGCAACATTACAGAGAAAAATCGTTTGCCCGCGACAAAGGAAGATTTTTTCGCCTACCCATTATCCGGATGAGCCAAAAAATCAGGCCCTTCCGGCGGTTTAGCGGGATTTCTTTGCGAAAAAAGTGGTTTTACGCTTAAAAAAGGGCTTGCATGGTTCGATATTCTTCGTATACTCTTGAGGTGTTATGCGGGCGTAGCTCAGTGGTAGAGCGTCACGTTGCCAACGTGAATGTCGTGAGTTCGAATCTCATCGCCCGCTTTATTCGTGGTGTACACGGTGGTCTGTGGGGACAGACCGCCCCGTGCAGGGCCGAAACTGGATGTTACTCGTATATAGCTTATGTGAGGTACCGGCTAAATAAGTAGTCAGGCGATGGTCGCATAAGTGTCAGGAGCCCAAAATGGGCTGATTTGTTAAATATCATGGGCTTAGGGAAGACGGTTTCCCAAGGCCTTTTTTGTTTATATCCATAGACCTTTAAGCAAGTTAGGAGTTGATGACATGGCAGAAAACGAAGAAAAAACCGACGCCGCCGCAGAGGAATCTGAAACAGCCGCCAACGAAACAGCCGCCGCGGATGAGAGCACCGAGACTGTTGACCATGACCAGACCCAGGCCGAAGAAGCCAAGGAGAATGTCCACGATAAGAATACCGTAACCATCGAGGATTCGGGCTCGTGCAAGAAGAAAATCACCGTTGAGATTCCCGAAGAAACGATAAAAGCCTTGCTTGACGAGCAATATCAGGACCTTCGCCGGGAAGCGGCGATACCGGGCTTCCGCAAGGGCCGGGCGCCCGTCCGATTGATCGAGAAACGCTTCGGCACTGAAATCGGCCTCCAGGTAAAGGTGAAACTGCTTGCCGACGCCAGCCAGGCGGCTATCGACGCCAACAAGCTGGACGTGTTAGGCGATCCCGATATCGACCACGAGAAGGTAGAATTGCCGGAAACCGGTTCGATGACGTTCGATTTTGAGGTGGAAGTCCGCCCGGAGTTTGACCTGCCTAAGCTCGAAGGTGTCGCGGTCGAAAAGCCAAAGGTCGAGTTGACCGATGAAGAGATCGACGCCGAAATCATGGCCATGCGCCGTCAGGCCGGTATCTGGACGCCCAAAGAAGACGCACCAATCGAAGAAGACGATCAGATTGTCGCCGGTGTCGTGATGGAGATCGAAGACGTCGAAGAGCATGAAAAATTAGACAACATCGAAATCGTTGTCAGGGAAATGGCTTTTGTCGGACCCGTCCCGGTGGAAGGCCTAAGCGACCTCCTTGTCGGCGCCAAGGTCGGCGATGAAAAAAAGACCACCATAGAGGTGCCTAAGACTTTCCACAACGAGCAGTACCGAGGCAAGAAGGTGGACATCACAATCGAGGTCAAGGATATCAAGCAGCTCGATCCGGCAGAGATGAACGCCGAATTTCTCGAACGGTTCGGTGTGGACAATGAAGACGATCTGCGAGAAAAACTGATGGAGTATCGCCGCTCGCGCGCGGAGCGCGAGGCGCGTGCTTCGATGGCCGAACAGATTCACCGCTACCTGCTCGACAACACGAAGGTCGACCTGCCGGAAGCCATCGTAGCCGACCAGTCCACACGCCTCCTCCAGAGACAGTACACCAATATGCTTATGCAGGGAATGCAGCGTGAAGAGCTCGATCAGCAGATGCAGCAGATTCGCGCCGGCAGTGACGCCCAGGCCGAAGAGCAGTTGAAACTGTTCTTCCTCATGGACAAGATAGCAGAGGCACTCGATATAACCACGAGCGAGGAGGAAATCAACGGACACATCGCACAGGTCGCAGCCGCCAGGAACCGCAGACCGGAGAAGGTCCGTGAAGAACTGGCCAAAGACGGGTCATTGACGCAATTTATCCTCCAGGTCCGAGAGCAAAAGTGCGTCGAAAAGATTCTCGAGAACGCAAAGATAACCGACGCCAAACCCGAAAAGAAAAAGGCCGCCAAGCCTAAGAAGGCAAAGAAAAAGGAAGACAAACCCACAAAGAAAGAGGCGGCTAAGCCCACAAAGAAGGCGGCGGCCAAACCCGAGACGGCAAACAAGAAAACGGAAAAAAAGACGGAAAAGAAAAAAGAAGCCAGGGAAGATACATCCCGAGAAAACGCCACAGCCAAAAGAACAAAGAAAACCACTAAGAAGAAAGAGTAGTGCGCAGCGAATGAAGCTCGTCGGCGCAAGTTCCGCTTGTTGGGCGCATTGACTTTTTTTACATAATTTTTACTTTGTTGCAACGCCGGCATGGTTGATAATGACGGTATGAACCGAAACCGTAACAGGCTGGCGTTGCCCATGAGATCGCACCGAACAATCAGCCTTATCATGCTGTTGTGCGTTCTTGCGGCTGGTCGGTGCATGGCGCAAGGGGCGGGTGCAAAGCCTGCACCGAGCCGTTTTAACGAGCTTATGGACCGTATTCGCAACGGCAACGCTTATCAGCGGGCTAATGCGATACCCGCTCTGGCGAGTACAGGCGACGAGGCCGTTGTGGGGGTGCTTATCGACCTGTTGAAGGATGCCGATTCTACCGTAAGAACCAATGCTGCGCAGCAACTGGGTTTGCTCACCGATGAGATAATCGCCGATGCGTTAGCCGGTGCGATCAATGATCCGTATCCGAGAGTTCCTCTTTTCGCAGCCAGAGGCCTGGCAAAGACAGGCACCGCAAAACACGCGCCGGCGCTGACAAAAGCCATAATGGACAACCTGCCCGAAGCAAGTCATCCGCAAAATCTCACTATATCCATGAGAGCAATGCTCGAAGCACTGGGCGTGCTATCTGCAAAAACCCCGCCCGAAATCATTTCTCTGCTGAGCGAGATAAAGGAGGATGAAGAAATCGGGCAGAGTTGGTGGTGGTTTTACGAAGCCATAGCCCAATGCCTGGGTCGGATACAGAACCCAGCCGCCTGTGACGAACTGAAGCGAGTAGACAAAGTTTTGAGCAGCGGTCATCAGGACTATCGTACATGGTATGCCGTCGGCAAAGTCGCTGGGTCAAAACGCCCGGCGGAGTGCGACAAACCTGCTGTCGCGGACAGGGGGACAGCGGGCCGGTGAGATACTCAGCAGAGCACTCCTGGAATCACGCGATGGCACTACGGCAGAAATGGCGGCAAGGGCGCTGGGTACGGTGAAAAGGTACGATGCGATAACCCCTTTGAGCAAGGTGTTAAAGTCTCGAAAGGTCTCGGCCGGCGACCGCGGCTTTGACAGCAGAGCCAATCAAATCTATATGCAAAGCCATGACATCTTTAATGCGGTGTGCCCGCGTAACCCCAGACAGCTTCGTGAACGTCTCGAAGATAATGTCTTCAGGGATGCACAGACTCGCCGCAGTCAGACCGAAGCGAGAATCAGTATTTTGAGCCATTGCTTTTGCGGCTCACCAATGAAACAAAAAGCAGGCAAGAATCAGCATCCGTCGACACCCGAGCCAAATTGGCAAGCCA
>JAGHBX010000368.1 GCA_021160785.1 Planctomycetota bacterium
ACACACTATATATAGTTGCCGTATCAGGGTCCCTGCTGCTTGCGGGCCGCCTCTTCAACGAGTTTTTGAAAGGCCTCATCCTGTTTCATGAGTTTATCAAAAAGGTCGGGACGTTCGACCTTGATGCGGCCCATAAGTCTCATTTTCAGATGGTCGGGATAGAACGGATCTTCCATGAATGTGCGGAGCGCCATATACCGCATGACCTCGAATTGCGGAAGGCCGGTTCTGACGCCGTCTGCGGTCTCGGTCTGGTACAGGTCATACACATCCCGTGCCCATCGTTCGCGGCCCGAGGCCTCATCGTCTTCGTGAACGGCGAATCTGAAATACGCCTCGGCAAGCGACATCACAATCATTTCCGTGGCATCCTTGCCGCCGACACTTTCGAGTTCCTTAGCTATACGCCAGCGGACAAAGGAAATCAGAGAATCGTCGAACCTCTTGTCCTCGGGCGTTGCGTAACGCTGTCTCAATTCGGCATAGATATGCGCTGCTTTAACCCTGTGGCCGGCACGATAGAACAGTTCGACGGCATTGATGAGCATGTTGCGGTGGCCGCCCCTGACGGCCTTGGGGTTGCCCTTCTCAAAAGCCTCATATTTATCTATGCGCTCTATCCATGCTTCGTTGAGCGAGTCGAACATCTCCAGGTCGGGTCGTACGAAAACAGCCGGCTCTCGATCCGGCAGGTCATACAGGATGAGATTGCCCGTCCGAAAGAGACTCTGGAGACTGTGGAAGATGATTCGGTCGGTATTCTTTTCATCGACCGTGTACTTGCCGGGCTTGCCGGCGACATCGAGCCCCTTCTGGGCCCAGTACATGGCGTGGACGTCGGGGTGCTCCCAGTTGAGCGGCTTTCGGTCGTTGGGGTCGTCGATACTTGCGGCGCCGTACTTGTCATTAAGGCGGATCATCAGATCAATATCGAACTTCCATACTTTGCGCAGTTGATTTGCCCGGGCAAAAAGGTCGAATTTTTCAAGAGCGGGCGTGCCCCTGAATGAATTAATGACCTCGTGGGCCTGATCGGTAAATTGAGCCGGGTTTTGGCGCAATGCCATATACTTCTTCACAAATCCGTCGTCATTGGCAAACTCGTCATCGGCCTGTCTGAGAAGTTCGACAAAACGCTTAATGTCGGCATCCTGCATAATATCCGAGAGTTCTTCGGGTGTTTGGGCCAGGGCCTGAAATTCCTCTTTACTCTTTTCGCCCAACAGGGGCCTCATGGCTAATGCAAGCTGCCGTTTGTAATACATGTGGCAGTCGTCGGTGACGCCGCTGATCTTGTGCTGGAATATCCACGCCAACTCCCTGTAGAGTATAATGCTGTGAGGATTCTTCTCGATCCCTTTGTCGCGAAGCAGTTCATAGCCGTTGCGGACCCATCGCCAGCGTTCCTGGGGCTGCGTGTTGGGTACGGCGACGGAAATGTTGTACGCCATGTTCCATCCGTGGAAAACCCATACGGTGGCGAATCGCGGCTGCAGGACAGTGATCCACTCGGCTAATTGTTTTGCATCGAAAAACTGTCCTTCCTGCTTGAGCCTGTCGGCTCGCATCCAGAGGATATCCACGACGAGTCCGCGGAAGGCGCCCATGGCGACGGTGGCAAAGGCAAGCGAGGGGGGTGCATTTTCCAGGGATTCGTTGCTGACCAGGTTCATTTCCTCGCGGGCCCGGCGAATGGGCGCCAGTCGCATCGAGGCGGCGACAAGCATCGCCACGGCCAGGATGGAACACACAATAACAGTTAATGTATCACGTACATGCATATCTTTTTCTTTACACGACGGTTTTGGCAATCTCTCTATTGCTGAAAATCCACATTCCAAGCATAGTAAGCACGACGGCCTTTAAGCCGATCATGATCCCGAAGGCCCTGACGAGTATCTGCCACGTCAGCAGTTTCCCGAACACCATGAACTGTGTGGGATTGTGCGGGCCGTCCAGTTTCGGCAACAGCCACACCAGCGGTCGGAGAGTTAAACTGTAGAAAATACTGACGGTCGATCCGAGCGAACCGAAAGATTCGATAATGAAACCGTTGATCAGGCCGGCACAAAACACAGCGCCTGTCAGCAGGAAAGCAACGGGGAAGGACAGCCACGTGGAAGCTGAAACACCGAGGGCGGCAAGAAAGATCAGGCGAAACCCGATCAGCAGAACCGCCCGGATGTAGTTTCCGGTGAAGCTGCCGGCGCGAAAAAGCAGTTCGACGTCTTCGGGAATGACGGTGGTCTGATTGCGGTTTGTGTTGTAAAAGGTCACGGCGACATAACCGTCATCGGCGATCACCGCGGCCGGGGCCTGGATTTCGGCGATAGTTCGGGTCTTGCTGGAGCGAGGTATGCGCACAATAGGCGTTTTCCACTCCCCGACAGCCAGATCGATCTGCCTCTTGTCGCCGATGTCCCAAAGACCATAGACCTGGTCATCCGGCGGTTGAGTGGTGACACTAAACTTATATCGAACAAACAATGTGTCGTTGGGATCACGGACCCTGACATTTTCAAATTCCCACACCTTTTTTCCGTATATGCCCACGGAGCGGGCCTTGATTTTCTCGTGGCCGATGAGTTGATTGAGAACATCCATCCGGGTCATGTTTTCCGGCATCTGGTTAGCGCTTTCGAGCTTATCGAGCGCTTCGCGCGCCCGCTGTTCGATCTTGTCTTCGTCTTCAGGATCGGTCAGACCCAGTCGCGCGGTGAAGAACTCGTTTTTCGCCTGGGCGACTTCCTGCGGCGGCGCGTCAGTGTAGTGAAACATCAGCAGCGTCAGGACATAGATAATGCCCGAAAACACGGCGAGAAGCACGAAATCAACCGTAACAATGCCCATGAGTTTTCCGAGAATGATTTGAAAGCGGCCGATGGGTTTGGTGACAACCAGAAAGATGTATTTTCTTTTGATGTCGTCGGAGAGAGTGTAGGTCGAAATTGCAATGGTGAGTATGGACAGAAGCACGGTCATCAGACTCATGCCGTAACTGATAAATGTTTGTAGTTTGCCCTGCAGCTTACCGTCGCCGACCATGATCCTGCTCATCAGCGGCAAGATAACAAGCAGCAGAATGATCACGACAGCCGCAAGTTTCATCCGAAGGGCTTGAGCTATAGTATTCCTTGCAACAGCCCAAACACTACGCATCTTCGTCATCTCCTGTTTTTGGCGGTTCAACGGACTCGGTGAGTCCCTGGTCGGTTTCGTTGCGCCCCAGCAAGTCATTCAGGACATCGCGTTTGATTTCCGCGGCGCCGGATATTTCGAGTTCGGCGGGTTCGGTTTTTTCGACAATCTGCGTTTCGATATGTTCGGCGGCGGATTGTGTGAGCTTTCCGAGGAGTCCGCTGTCGGTTTGCTGTGGGGGAGTGCTTTCATCGGGCTTTTGGGTCGCGATGATCTCGACATCTTCGACGGCGGACGGCCGGTCGGCGGCGGCGGTTACGAGTTGATCGAGAATGCCCGGCTCGTCGGATTCTTCGGTGAGGAAGCCGCCGATGCCGGTTGTGCTCATGGCGCCGCTGGTTGGGAGTTCCTGCTCCTGGGCACTGACAACGGTGCGAATGAAAAACTCCTCGAGCCTGTCCATCGGCGAGTTGACGGTGTATGAGGCGTCTTCATTTTCGATAATTCGCCCGATCTTCTCAAGTGCGTCGTCACTGATACCGCCGGTGAGTATCTGTCTTTCGTCGCGATGCTGGAGCAACTCGTCGACGGTTCCCTCGACCTGCATCGTGCCGCCGTAGAGAATGCCGATTCTGTCGCATACGTCCTCGACGTCGGCAAGAAGGTGGCTGCACAGCAAAATGGTCTTTCCGCGTTTGGCCAATTGCAGGAACAGGTCCTTCATCTGCCGGGTCCCGATGGGGTCCATCCCGGAGGTCGGTTCGTCCAGGATCAGAATCTCCGGATCGTTAATCAGCGCCTGGGCAAGCCCGATTCGGCGGGCCATCCCCTTGGAATACGTTCCCACGGCGCGGTTGGCCATGCCGGTAAGACCGACCATTTCCAGTAGGGTATCGATTCGCGACTTTCGCACGGCGGCAGGCAGGCCGAATATGCGCCCGTAAAAATCGAGCGTTTCGCGAGCGGTCAGATAGCGGTACAGATAAGAATCTTCCGGCAGATATCCGATTCGCTCGCTGATCCTGGAGTTGCGGCTGCTTCCGCCGAGCACCAGGGCCCGGCCTTTGGTGGGATGAAGCAGATTCAAAAGCATCTTGAGTGTCGTTGTCTTGCCCGAGCCGTTTGGACCCAGGAGACCGTAGATTTCGTTGTGCCGGATCTTCAGGTCGAGCTTGTCGACGGCAATGACCTTGGCGCGGCCCCACCAGTCGCCGAATATCTTGGTCAACGAAATTGTTTCTATGGCGTACTCGCCGTTGTCAGTTACCACTGGCAAACCTCGCTAATATACTGCTCATTGGGCAGTCATGTGGCACGGGTATCCTGCCCGTGATTTCCTGTGGCACGGGCATCCTGCCCGTGATTTCCAACCTTCATAATCGCCACACCGTATCTTCACCACGGCTTTGTTTGATATGGCTAAAATGTTACCAATTCTCCATGTTACGTAGCGGCGCCGGCGGCGTGCGGAGCAAGTTCCTCGCCGAACCGCACCAGCCGCGCACTGTTAAATATGACGATGACCGAGCCGGTAAGATGCAGCACCGCCGCCAATACGATCGGTATCTTCCCCGCCGCGGCAAGACCGACACCAACAGCGATAAATATTATGCCGAAGAAAAGGTTCTGATTGATGACCATTCTTGTCTTTCGCGAGAGCTTGATAAGGAACGGAAGCCTTCTCAAATCGTCGCTCATCAGTGCAATGGAAGCCGAGTTGATCGCCACGTCGCTTCCGGCCGCTCCCATCGCTATTCCGAGGTCGCCTGCGGCAAGAGCCGGCGCATCGTTGATACCGTCGCCGACCACCGCAACGGTGTGGCCGTCGCGCCTGATCTTCTCCACGACGGCAAGTTTGTCCTGCGGCAGACAATGTGCCTTGTAGTCGGTGCAGCCCAACTCCGCCGAGACGCGATTGGCGACTTCGGCGCGGTCGCCGGTGAGCATGGTGATCCTCTTGACGCCGGCATCGGTCAGTTCGCCGACGGCTTTTTTCGCCTCGGGGCGGGTCTTGTCCTGCATTCCGACCCATCCGATACACTCATTGTCGCAGGCAATGTATAGCGTGCTGAAGCCCTGCTCTTCGTCGAGCAGCGGGTCGCGGACATTGCTGATGTCGATATTGTTTTCCTGCAGAAAGGTGTCGCGACCAACCGTGACGGCGGCGCCGTCGACGTTGGCATAGACGCCCTTTCCGGGCGTTTCAGCGAAATCGACGGGGTCATGGAGCGATACGTTGGCTTCCAGGGCCAGTCGATACAATGCGCGTGCGGCCGGGTGTCTGCTCATGCGTTCGGAGGAGGCGGCCAGCGCCAGCATCCGCCCCGGCTCAACGCCGGCGGCGGGCTCAATCTTGGTAACATACAACTGACCCGTGGTCAACGTGCCGGTCTTGTCGAAGACAATCGCGCTGATTCGCCCGGCCACTTCCAGCAGCGACACGTTCTTGATGAGCACTCCGAGTCGGGCGGCCGCTGAAAGGGCGGCGACCATCGCTGTCGGCGTCGCCAGGATCAGTGCGCACGGACAGGAGATAACCAGCGCGGAAATCGAGTTGTTCACGTTCTTGGTAAAGAAATAAATGACCAGCACGATCATAATAATTGTCGGTATGTACCACTTGATGTAACGGTCAATGATTCGCGTGATGGGAAGCCGTGTCTGCTCGGCGGCCATGATGAGGGACTGGACCTTGCCTAAAGTAGTGTCGCGACCGGCCTTGGTCACATTGATCAGCAATGCCCCGGTCAGATTGGTCGTGCCGGCGAATACCTGCATGCCGGGAACCTTGTCCACCGGCAGCGATTCCCCGGTGATGGTGGCTTCGTTGACGCTGCTGACTCCTTCGGCGATTTCGCCGTCCGCGGGGATATTGTCGCCGGGACGGACGCGGACGACATCGCCGGACTTGAGTTCGCTGACTGCGACCTCGGTCTCCGTGCCGTCGGCGCCGACAACGTTGGCTACCGTGGGCGTCAGTTTGATAAGCAATTCGATCGAAGCACGGGCGCCCAGGGCGGTTCGGGTCTCCATGAGTTCGCCCAACAGTATGATGAATGCGACCATGCCCGCTTCGAGATACTGGCCCGTGGCGAACGCGGCGACTATCGCAAGCGCAACCAGTTCGTCCATGTGCATGTGCCCGTGCATCATGCACTTGATGGCGTGCCAGACAACGGGCGCACCAAGCAAAATGGCGCCGACCATGGCGCAAATCTCCGCAATCTCACTTTCCTTACCGTAAAACAGCGGCGCCACGGCGCTGTCGATCAGGAGGACGCCGCCGGCAAGGGTGCCTAACAAAGCAAGGCTAACACGGAACTGTCTTCCCTTGGTATGTTCGTGCTTGCTGATTTCGTATTCTTTCAGATTCAGATGTTTGTGAGCCATATCGCGTGTCTTTGCCTTAAACTACTTGTTGTTTTCCGCTTTCTTTTTCTTTTCTTCCATTTGCCGCCTTTTCTGCGCCGGATCGGAATTGATCAGTATGCGCATCTGCTTGCCTTTGCCCCCAACCGACGACTGGACGATGATCTTCTCCGTTGCATTGTCAAAGACCTGTTCGACGGCATCCTGATAGATCCTCTGGACGACCAGCTTCGGGCGTTGTCTGTACTCGGGCAGGAGCTTTTTGAAATAATCGGCATTTGCTTTTGCCGCCTCGACGACCGTGGTGCGGTAGGCGTAGGCTTTGGCGATTATCTCCCGGCTGGCGCCGGATAATTGCGACAGGTATCTCCGGCTGTCCTGCTCGGAAAGGTTTGGCTGTTTGAGGGCGTCGAGTATCTCGGCTGCCTGTGCGCCGCCTGCGGCGCTGAGTATCTTGTCGGCGTAACTTCTGGCGTCAGTGAGGTCCTGGTCCTTCTTCTGTTTGGCAAGCGTGGGGTCGTCGAATGCCGCGTCAACCTGCCTGGGCCAAGTGATTCTGCCGGCGCTAAACTCGTCCACGACAATCCCGCTGCCAATGCGTTTAAGTTTTTCCTCGATGAGTCTCGTAATGTTGTTTTTGATGGACTCTTCGCTAACTATGGCCTGATCGATGGTGTATTTGACCATGGTGCGAACGATAGCATCCGAGGCAATTGCCTTAAGCAGCGGGTCGACCGATTCGGAGGCGACGTCAAGAAAATCCTCGCCTGGACCGGGGGCTTCGTAATAAATGTTTCTATAGAACTTTTCAATGTCCTTAATGTGATATGTCAACTGCCACTTGCCATGGACAATGCCGTAATCGGCGCCCGACTGACCGGCAACGCTCTCGCCGCGAGTCAGACAGTAGCCGTCTTTCTTGGGGTCAAGCGTCGCACCGGGACGCCCCTTGACCGTACCCAGCTTTTCAGCAGCGGTCTCGAAGTACCAGAACGAATCGATCGCAACAGTCTGCTTCTTGGCGACGGGAATCTTGATGATTTCGGTGACAGGCTCGGGCCAGTTCCAATGAAGCCCGGGGCCCAGCGCGCTTTCATATTCACCCGTCGCAGAGCGGAACTCCTGTATCTTGCCGAATCTCAGGACCATCGCGTTTTCATTTGGCTCGACCTGAAAAATGCCCGAAGTGATAAAGAGCACCACAAGGATCGCCATGATGATCTTGAGGACGATGAAACTGTGCTTCAAAGCCCTGGCGAGAAACTCGCCGGCAAGATCCGCTTCGCCCTGCCCCTGAAGGATGGAAACATCGTCAGTTTTCTCAATGTCTTTGTCAGTCATGATCTTTGCTTATTACCTCTTTGTTCTTATGACATGTGCAGAGTAAGTTCTGAGACATTTGGCCCGCTATCGACCGCTCTCACCGGCGGCGCGCTCCTTAGGCTTGATATCGGGGACCTTCTTTAGAAGCTGTATCGGATCGGTGTCGGCGCCGAGAACTATGGTGGTCTCCTTTTCGAGGATTTTCCGCAAAGCCTCGATATCTCGCAGGAACATCGCAAACTCCGGATCATCTTCGAGCATCTTGTAGTATCCGGCGGCTTCGGCGTCTCCGCTTCCGCGAATAGCCTTGGCACGGGCTTCGACAATTGCCAGCAACTCGGTGCGTCTGGCTTCGGCGTTTTTCTTGATCGTGTCCGCTTCCGTTTCACCGGCCTTGGTGATTGCTTCGGTCTTGCGCGTTCGCTCGGCCTTCATTCGCTCAAAAACCGCTTTCGTAACCGTCTCACTAACGGCCAGTCGCCTTATGCCGATGACCTTGACATCGATGCCGAGTTTCTTCGCAGCCGGGCCTATTCTTGTTGCCATTTCGTTTTCAATTTCCGTGAACTTGATCTTTTCAAGATCGGAGTTGACAAAGTCGCCGAAATAGTGCTGACCGATCACGGTGTTCTGGGTATCCTGCAGCAGCACATCCAGTTGTATCTCTGCCTCCTCCTTGTCTACAACCGACTCACGAAAGACGAGCGGGTCGTCAATCTTCCATATAATATAACTGGTCACGGTGATGGGCTCGCCGCCGGCGGTGGTCGTATCCGTCAGAACAGTCTCGTATATCTGGTTTCGCCCGTCGTATCGCTGGATATGATTGATCGGCCGGGGCCACTTGAGATACACCCCAGGCTTATACAGTGTCCTTGTGGGCTCACCGAACCTCGTCACCACCGCAATCTCAGTCTCGCTAACCTGGAACGTAAAAAGATACAGTCCAAGGACACTCACAATCAACAACACAAAAACAAAAACCCAAACATTCTTCATTTCAATTCTATCCTTGTATAAAGTTCTGTGCTTTTTGAACCTGCTTTACTTATTCGGCATTGCCTCAAGGGCATCCAGATTCAACTTATAGAGACTGTTTTCTTCAGACTTCTGCAGATCGATGATATAGACCTCCGCATCGGCATCTTCGGCAATCACTACGAACTTGCGGGCATTGGGCAGCGTTTCTTCCAGCATTGCCAGCCTGTGCTGGCGAAGGAATATGTCGCCGCCGGCCCGGTATGCTTTGAGCTGATCGGCAAACCGCATGCCCGTGGCCTTTGCCAGGATAACCTTCTCGAAGGCGGCGCTTTGGGCTTCGATGAGCGTCCGGGAAATCTCCCCGCCGACGCCGGCGATGGCGTCATTGAGTTGGCGGCCTAATTGTGCGGCGCCTGCATCTTCGGCTTCCCTGGCATGCCGGTAACGTGTAGCCAGGTCATAGAGTTCATCGGCCTGTTTAACGCCGCCGCAAAGCGAGATCAGGATCGTGTTGCGCTCGGTCTGGGCGTCCATTATCGCAGCCTGTTTTTTCTGGACGGCGGCTATGACTTGCTGATACGCCTCGGTCACCTCCACAGGCGGATGAATGCCCTGCAGCCCGACATGCACAATCTCGACGCCGACTCCGGCGGCGTCAGCCTCGTTCTGCATCTGGAAGGTAAGATGCTCGGCGGCCTTCGTCCGACCGGCGCCGAGAATGCTCTGCCTGGCGCTGTCGGCGTCGCCGTAGGTCTCCACTTTTGCACTCGCGAGATACCTGACTAATTCACGATAGCATACCGTATACAGCACCTTTTCAGAATCGAAGTGATTGTACACATACGATTTGAGATCCCTTATTCGATATTGAACGGGAATAGCGGCGATAACGAGGCTGACCGGCGGGGGGGCGTCTTCCTGTGCGCTTTCGGTGCGCTTTGCGGCAACGAGAAGCTTGTCTTCGACCTTATAGTGGGACTCGCCCCACAACAACGGCTTTCGCTCGGTCTTCTCGGGATCCTCTTCAAAGCCGATAGTTAAAACCTGAATCTCTTTGGTCGGGTAAGTACGCGCCACGCCGAAAGGCCAGGGAAGTTTAAACGTAAGGCCGGGCTCGGCGACACGGTCAAAGGCGCCCAACCGCTCGATAACGGCCTGCTCGCCCGGCCCGACGACAACTACGCAGCTTAGCACATACAAGGTAGCAATCGCAAAGAGAACAAGCGGCAGAACCGCCTCCTCCAGGAGCTTGTAGAACCACGTCTGGGATACCTTGAACCCGAACTGGTAATCAATGGCGCCGGCAAAGGTGTGCAGGATGCCGCCAGGCTCGTTGATCATCCCCAACAGGCGACTGTCAAAAGCACTTCGGGCGTATTGCCCGGCGATGCGGGGTCGGTAGATATCCAGAACCGTATTGATCGCCGTCTCAAAGCCTAACACAATCATGAGCACAGGGATAACCCACTCCATTACCCTGATCATGCCATCCATCTTGTAGGCGGCAAGGGCAAGCCCCACGGCGGCGCAGAACGCGAGTATCGTAACCGAAAGCGTATAGCTGCCTCCCGCCCGGAGCGGTTTCCACTCCATCTGCGCGCTCATGCCGGTGGCGTAACGTCCGATCAGAAAGCCTACGAATGCGGCTATGACCAACAGAACCGCCGACAAGGCCTCATACCTATATTCCCTGCCTGCCGTATCGGCAATGCCGCCAATGAGCAGAAATCCAATGGTAATTTGATACACCGCAATAAGGACCGAAAAAGCTGGAAGAAACCACTTTTCCATGATCCTCAAGCGTCGCTGTGCAACCGCCATCAGTTCGCCCTGTTCGCCGTGGGCCTGGAAGATAGTGTCTCCATGCCTCGCCCGGGCGATCTGCGCCATGTCGAGCTTTTCCTGTTCCGCCCGGCTGCGCTGGTAGAATACGATTATCAGCACCAGCCAGACGAAAGCCCCCCCGAGTATCTGCCACGCCAGAGCGGATACCGCATAATACCCGCTAAAACCGGAGAGCACGAAGGTTCCCACGAAGAATATGACGCTTAAAATAAAACCTGTGATGGCTATGTGCTGTGCCCGCCTGGATGATATATTCATCTGCTTGTCCCGATGCCCACGAACAAAAATTGTCGAACGACTGTAGAAAACCGATATCTATAAATCAAAACAACGCTTTACAAAGGTAAACCGAAGCAATATAACACTAACATCCAGCTAAGTGTAGTGCTAATTTCAGGAAAACGCCCGTGCTGTTCAAACTGCTTGTTATCGCCAGGAACACATTCACCGAAACAATCCGCCAACCCGTCTACGCGGTGATCATATCCATCGCATTGTTCCTCTTTGTCTTGAGTCCGGCACTAACAATGTACACTCTGGACGAGGATATCAAACTTCTCCGCGAGATAGGGCTGTCTACGCTGTTTCTGGCGGGTTTGTTCATAGCAATCTTTTCGGCAACTGGCGCTGTCACTGAAGAAATTGAGACAAAAACCATAACGACGATTCTGTCAAAACCCATCGGGCGACCAACCTTTATCTTAGGCAAATTCGTCGGTGTCTGTGCCGCCGTCGGCCTGGCCCACTACATCTGCACAATCGCCATGTTGATGATTATTCGCCATGGTGTCCTGGAGACCGCCAGCGACACGCACGACTGGCCGGTCATCGTCGCCGGTTCGGTGATCGTCGTTTCCGCCCTGCTCCTAACCGCTTTTCTCAACTACAGTTACGACTGGCCCTTCTCCGCAACCGCCATAGTTTTGACCGCCGTTTTCGCAACCTTCGGCATCATATTTCTCTGCCTGATCGACAAGGAATGGAAGTTCAACCCGCAGGAAAACCACATCGAATTATTTGAAATCTACGGGTCCCTTTTGCTGCTGATGGCGGTGACCATTCTGGTCGCCCTTGCGGTGATGTTTTCGGCCCGATTTAATATTGTTTTGACACTCATGTGCTGCACCTCCATCTTCCTTATCGGACTAATACACGACTGGCTGTTCGCCCGGCATGCAGACGCTCTCTGGGCGAAAATCGGCAGTGTACTCGTCCCGAACTTCCAGGTTTTCTGGATAAGCGACGCCATTTATGAAAGCGTCGCCCCGCCGGCGTCCTATCTGCTGATGGGCGTTGTCTACGCGACCCTCTATACGGCAGGGATACTCTTTCTTGCCATCGCCCTCTTTCAGCGACGTCAGGTCGGCTGACATACCAACTCGTCGGTCCGTTCTCTTGCAAGGTTATGCACAGACCTCGCAAATCATTGCGATCTCGTCGCAGTTATCCTGTTTTGAGCAGCGTGCGCAGTCGCTCCAGACCTTCATTGGCAGCGATGCCTTATCTACCTGAGTAAAGCCCATTTTCTCGAAGAAGCCGGGCTCTAACGTGAGCGTAAAGACCTTTTCCACGCCCAACTCTCCGGCGCCAGCCAGCATCGCGGCGACAAGCGCCCTGCCGACCCCCCTGCCGGCCGAGCCGTTATCCACCGCTAAGGATTTGATTTCCGCTAAGTCCCGCCAGGTGACCTGCAGGGCGCAGCAGCCCACAATTTTACCGTCATGGAGGGCACTTTTGATTACCGCAGGTTTCTGTTAATTATCGCCCCCCGGGCAAACAGACCTCGGACAAGCCCCGGGTTAAC
>JAGHBX010000551.1 GCA_021160785.1 Planctomycetota bacterium
GGATTAGACTGGTGTGACGCCACAATTCGAAACTCTGTCATTTGGGGTAATGGTAATTGGCAGATTATTTGGGGCTCTCCCTCTATCGAGTTTAGTAATGTCGAAGGTGGGTGGGAAGGTCAAGGGAATATTGATGTTGATCCAATGTTTGCTGATGCTGATAGTGGTGAGTATCATTTGAAGAGTGAGGCAGGGCGGTGGGATCCGGTTGCGGGGCAGTGGGCCCATGATCCGAACACGAGTCCTTGTATTGATGGTGGGGATCCGAATAGTAACTGGCATGGCGAGTATTGGCCGCATGGGGGGCGGATAAATATGGGGGCCTATGGCGGGACGAAGTATGCGAGTATGTCGTGTCTGAGGTGGGCAATGTTGCCGATCTGGATTATGACGGGGGGGTTGGGTTTTTGGATTTTGGTTTGTTTGCGGGGCAGTGGGGATTTGATTCCGCTAATTGGTGGGCTCAGAGCCCACCCTACAGGGGAGACCTTGATCGTGATGGGCTTGTTGGGGTGGCTGATCTTGCAGTTCTTGTCGAGGAGTGGATGTGGCCGTGATTTGACGGTGTAAAGGTCAAAGTGGTAATCGCAGAACTGTGGGATCGCCTTCGGCGATGCTATTCTAATGGATTTCTCTCCCAGCGCGTCGGGACGCCCTAAAGGGGCTCGGCGTTTAGTATTCTCTGGAGGTCGTCGGGGTTGGTGAAGGCTTTTGGGCCTTCGGGGTTGTGTTTGGCCGCCATTTTTATTGTGGCGGCGAATTTCTTTTCGGGCGGGGCGATGTAGATCGTCGGTTCGCCGTCCGGCGTGGGGACTTCGAGCTGGTAGGCGTGGAGGGTGAGCCGGTCGATCAGCGGCGATTCGACTCTGCCGGGCTTTCGCCTGTATCCGTGCTTTATGTCGCTCAGCATGATCGGCGCCGTCGCGCCGTAGAGCGGGTCGATCGCCAGTCCGATACCGTTTTCGGCGAGGTGGATGCGTATCTGATGCGTTCGCCCTGTTTCCGGCCGGACCGCTAACAGGGAGAACGGGCCGAAATCGGCAAGCAGTTTGTAATGGGTGATCGCAGGTTTGCCCCTTTTGGGGTCCAGCCTCATCCGTCGGGGGTCTTGTCGACTTCTTGCGATCGGCGTGTCGATGGTTTGTTCTTCGGCGTCGACAAATCCTGTTATCAGGGCGAGATAGACTTTCTTTATGCGGCGCTTCTCGAACCAGCTCGAGTGGACACTCTGCGCCTGGCGGGTCTTGGCGATGATCATTGCCCCGGATGTGTACTTGTCGAGCCGGTGCACAAGACGCAAGTTCATATCCGCGGGCAGTTGTCGCCGAAGCACGGTCAAAATATCGTCCGCCCCCGAACGATCACCGGTTACGGATATCCCGGGCGGTTTGTTAATGACAAGGATTTCGGAGTCCTCGTGTATGATCTCGATCTGCCTGCCGGACATATAAGCCTCGAAGAAGAATCATCTCAAATGCCCATTATACACGTCAACGTCGGCGATACCAGCAGGATTTTACCGTAGGGGCAACCCTTGCGGTTGTACGTTTTTAATCTCCTCAAGGGTGGCAGCCTTTTCGGCGCAGCCGAAAGGGATGGCCGATCGTTGGCGAACCATCCCTTTGCTCCGCTGTGCTGCGCAAAAGGCTGCCACCCGTCGGCGGCGGTCAGGTCAACTCGACCGACCAGTAGGCATGATCGAGGAATTGCTTCCAGCTTCTGTAGCGGTTGTGGTTTAGATGGACTCCGATGACCGGGTTGCGTCTGGGCTTTACGGGCTTTGTGATGAGCTTCATATGCGCCTGTTTCGGAGTTCGACCGCCTTTTTTGACGTTGCACCTGGTGCAGGCGCAGACCACATTGTCCCACCTGTTCTTGCCGCCCCGGCTCCGCGGGATAACGTGATCGATCGACAGTTCCGGCAGCGGGAACCTGCGCCCGCAGTACTGACAGTGGTTGCGGTCCCTGGCGAAAATGTTCCTGCGATTGAACTTGACGGGCGTTCGCGGCAGGCGGTCATAGAACAGCAGCCGTATAACTCGCGGCACGGCGATATCAAAATTGACCGTCGAGATCCAGTCGCCGTCCGGCTCAAAGGATTCCCTGATCTCGCCCAACTGCTTCCAGGACTGGAAATCATAGTTGAAGTAGTTCCCTTTTTCGCAGGAGATGACCTCGGCATGGTCCTGAAAGAGCAGCGAAAATGCCCGGCGCACACCAACCACACGCAGGGCCATGTAGTGCTTGTTCAGCACAAGCACCCTGCAGTCAAGGCTCGAAATAGGTTGACCCGCTATCATAATCCATCCTGAAGCAATTGCAGTCCTATACCTATCTTAACATGGCCGGCAAACCGTTGCAAACAAAAAGACGGGATTAGCCCACCGCGAACCGCTTGTCATTCCCGCATACCGTACCGTCGGCGACCTGCCGCCTTTGTCATTTCCGCGAAAGCGCCGAATCCAGAATAAAACAGCCTCCGCCGAAGGCGGTTCCCTGTTGGACCGCCGTGTACATCTTCTGTACACTACATGTACATCAGATGTCGCTTGGGTTGTGCCAATGTTACGGTTGGCACCCAAAGATATGCCATAAGTCTTTTTGTGGCACGGCGTTACGATTTAACTGGGCCTCCTGGCACGGTAGTTGCGATATATTAACCGGTACGCGAGAATCGTAATTGATCAGGACGCCGGAGTGATCTGCTGCAATAAGGAATGAAGTCATGAATCCACAGATTTTCAAACGTCCGCCCCGATGGTGGTCGCCCAGGCTGCACCGCTTCTGGCTCTGGTTGTGGCGGCCTGTCAGAAAACGCATTCAGCGAAAAACGCAGCGACTCATCGACATCGAAATACGGGGGATCGAGCACCTCAGAAAGGCTCTGGCAGGCGGCAAAGGGATTTTGATCACGCCGAATCATTCCGGGCATGCCGATCCGCTGATACTCTACGATGCCGCCGAGCCGATTGCAGTCATGCGACGCAAGGACAGAAAGGCGGCGACCCATGAACTGACCGGCAAGCTCGAACAAGCCGTACAGACGCTGCTCGACGGAATTGAGCCGCCGGCGTACCGGGCAAACGCAAAAACAGGGAAGGAGCAAACATGAGCAAGCAGGAATTTACAGGCGACAAGAAGATGCCGATGAGGTCGCTTCTGGCGGGACCGGAAAAACGATTTGTGCAATTCCTCACGCCGAAATTTCCGAAATGGATTGAGGGATATCACCTGACGCTGGTAACGATCCCGTTGTCGGTGGGGCTGATCGTCTTTGGGATGTTAGCCGGCAGAGACGTCCGCTGGCTGCACCTGTCGTCGCTGATGTTGTTTCTCCAGTGGTTTACCGATTCATTCGACGGCGCCCTGGGCCGATATCGTGATACGGGGATACCCAAGTGGGGCTTCTATATGGATCATTTTCTCGATTTTGTGTTCATGTGCTCGGTATTCATCGGCTGGTCGTTTTTGTTTACCGGCGTCAACCGCACACTGCTGTGGTTCATGTCGCTGGGCATGGGCTGTCTGATGATCAACTCGTTCCTGTCGTTCGCCGCGACGGGAGAGTTTAAGATAACCTATCTCCGCACCGGCCCGACCGAGATGAGACTCAACTTCATCGTCATCAACACCGTAATCGGATTCTTCGGAACAGCCCTCATCGAAAACATCCTGACATATATCTTCGTTGTATTCGTGCTCGGAATATGCGTAATAGTATACCGGACGCAGCTATACGTCTGGAACGTCGATATGGCCGACAAGAAAAAATCAATGCAGAAAGGAGCTGACTTATGAGCGAAACGAAAAAATTCAGAGGACCGTGGGGGCAGAAGTTTTTCATTGCCGTGTTAGGGGTGGTGTTGGGTATTCTGTTCTACTGGCTGTTGGGATTCGTTACGCGCGATATCGGTACGCTGAAAGGGCCCGATTATGCACCTGTCCGCGCAAAGCATGTCGATGCCCAACTCTCGTTTAAGCAGGACGCACTGAAGGAAGACGTCGCCCGGACGAAGAAGGATATTCGCGATCAGCAGGAGCAGCAGCGAATCCTCCGCGATACAACCACCAGCCTGCAGAACACGATGAATCAGCTTCTGAGCATTCAACGACAGAGTATTGAAAAGGATGTGGAATTCTCCGACGAGAGCAGGCAAACCCTGCAGGAAAGCCAGACTACCTTCCTCGAAAATCAGAAAAAATACCAGGCGTCCAACGATGAAATCTCGGTCCTGACCCGGCAGCAGCGCCAACTGGAAAAAGAGCTTGAGGGCGTTTCCAGGAGGATTCGGGCCCAGGAGGCCGAGGCTCGTACGGAGTATGACGAGTTGATGGCTCGGCACCGGATGAAGGTTGGGATGATAAAGCTGGCGGTTCTTCTGCCGATATTTCTGGTTACAGCGTGGTTTTTTATGACCAAACGCACCGGGCCGTACTGGCCTGTCGTTTATGCGGTGTTTGTTTCGGCCTTTATCAAGGTTGCCCAGGTGTCTTTTGCATATTTTCCGCGGAAGTACTTCAAGTATATCGCGATTCTGGTGCTCATCGGGATCGTGTTGTCGATTCTCGTCTGGCTGATCAGGCGGATTATCGCACCGAAAAAGGACTGGCTGATGAAGCAGTATCAGCAGGCCTACGACAAGTGGATATGTCCGGTATGCAGCAAGCCGATCCGCACCGGCCCGTTGCGATGGGTGGCGGGCGCCAAACGCAAAACTCTCATTGCAAGCGCCCAGGACGCCGAATCCGCCAGGCAGGCCCGCTATACGTGCCCATCATGCGGCACAGGCCTGTTCGATAAATGCGGCAAATGCAAAGAGATCCGCCACACGCTGCTGCCATATTGCGAACACTGCGGCGCACAGACGGATTGACTGTTTTTGTGATTTACTTTAGTTTCCGTTGATCAGTAGAACTGCCGCTGCGGTGGAGCTTACATTTGCCTGACCTCGCAGAGCCATGCGCATGTTCTGCAGAACCCGGGCCAGACTAAATTTCGCCAACTCCATAGTCATGTTCTTTTCCGTCATGCGCTTCTCAACATCGAGCACATCCTGAAGCTTAAACTCCATCAGCGTTGTGACTGACCCTAACTTTTTCTGCACTTCATGGAGAAAGTCATTGTAGTCCATTATCTCCTGTATCTTGCTGTTCTCCTTTTCCAGCAACGTATTCGGATCCTCGCTCAAGTCCATATCTGTTGGGTCAACACCAAAGTTCTTTGCCGGAATAATATTAATTACGTCATTATTACCGAGAGAAATTGCCGTACCCTGTCCAGAGGTAGTGAGTAGCTTGTTGCCGTCAAGTTGGGATCTGCTAATAAGGTCGTTGATTTGCTGCTTGAAACTCTCGATCTTTTTACACAAAGCTTCCCTTTGAGCTTTATCTTCCGCTTTCTTGCTTTCCAGTTTGGCCAGTTCTTTGATTTGTTCAAGGATTTGTTCACGTTTTTCCAGAAGAAGGGCAAGCAACTGTCTGTAATTTTGGAGCGCACTGTGGGAAGTACTATTTTGGCGAAGGATGCCCTGAATATCGGCCAGTTTTCCTCGGAGTGAATTTGAGGAAAATGTCGCTATGTCCGAATCATTGTCAAGGATGGTTGGTGTTGCCGGCGTTTCCGGCGGCTTCATCGGGTCTTGCAACTCCGGATTCGTGCCGGAAATGCCGGCAATTCGCGACCTGCCGTACGAGGCATTTGAAATACGTTCAATTGTAATCATTTCCAGTCCACTCCTACCTGTTTATCGGTGCTTTGCTTCACTATTTCGCTACGCCATTTCGCTTGGCAATCTCGCTTGGTTACTGCAACGATTTGCCGGAAAACTCCATCTATACATAATATAAGAAACAAATATCACCCTTCCAAATCCAGCGCACAAATAGCACCTGCCAACGATCTGTTGCGTTATTATGGGAGCTTTCAGGAGGCCAAAAGCGGCAGGCAACGACTTTCGTCAAGTGCGCAGAATAAATTCCGGGACTCTGCCGAAATGGCGCGGCGGGGAATAGCGACGGTGGAATTCTGTTTGCTTTGTTGAGACGTTGCCTCTAAAATGACCGAGTCTGAATAAGGTCATTGTCTTTTGAAAGGGTGTGGTGCAATGAAACGCATGATTACGGTTTGTTTGATTGTATTGCTGGTTGCCGGCGGCCCTTTGCGGGCGAAAAAGGTCTACCAGTATCGGTGGTTCTATATGAGCCGCAATTTGAGCAGTGATTTGGATGTTGCTTATATCAGCGACAAGATTCGTGCTGCTGCCGACGCCGGGCTAAACGGCATGGTCTTGAGTGCCGGCCTGGATCGGCTGAGCATGCAAACCGACGCTTATCTGCGGCGACTCGATCAGGTCAAGGCCGTCTGCGACAGCAGGGGGGTCGAGTTGATTCCGATTATTTTCTCGGTCGGCTATGGAGGCAGTGTGCTGGCGCATAATAAGGAACTGGCGGCCGGAATTCCGGTTGTCGATGCGCTTTATGTTGCAGGCGACGGCAAAGCCGGGTTTGTCCCTGATCCGCAGGTGTCGTTTGTTAACGGCGGATTCGAGAAGCACGACGCCAACAGGGTTTCGGGGTATCGGTTTAACGATCGGCCCGGCGAGGTGAGCTTTGTCGATACGACCGTGTTCGCCGAAGGCGCCGCGGCGCTTCGGTTTGAAGGTTTCGGCGCCTTTGAGCATGGGCATGCTCGCGTCATGCAGGAGGTGGCGGTTCGACCGCATCGGTTGTATAGGGTCAGTTGCCGGGTGAAGACTGAGTCGCTACAGCCGGAGGGGTGTTTTCGGCTGATGGTTCTTGCCGACGGCAGGACAATTGCCCCGTTTGATCCGCGGGTGCCGGATACGACGGACTGGCGCAAGGTGACGTTAGGTTTCAACAGCCTGGGCTATGACAAGGTGCGTATCTATGTGGGTGCATGGGGTGGCAAGAGGGGCAGGTTCTGGGTGGACGATCTCCGGATCGAGGAGATCGGAATGGTCAATCTTCTGCGACGTCCCGGCACGCCGATCACCATCTGCAATGAGCGGACCGGCGAGGTGCTTACACCAGGGCGGGACTACAGGCAACCGGCTGATACGCGGCGGAATTTCAGATTTGATCATGACGGACCTGTTATTGAACTTGTCGAAGGCGGCAGGATCAGGCAGGGGGACCGGCTCAGTGTCAGTTTCTACCACGGAATCGGAATCAATCGGGGCCAGGTCAGCGTGTGCATGTCCGAACCGGAGGTGTATGAGATATGGCAAAAGGAGGCAAGACTGCTGCACGAGCGGCTTGGTGCGTCCAGGTATCTTTTGAGCATGGACGAGATTCGCGCCGGAGGGTCCTGTCGGGCATGCAAAGACAGGAATATGTCGATGGGAGAAATGCTCGCCGATTGTATCACAAGGCAATGTCAGATACTCAGGGAGTTCAATCCCAACGCCAAAGTGTTTGTCTGGTCGGATATGCTGGATCCGAATCATAATGCCCATGCGGATTATTACCTTGTTGACGGCGACTTTACCGGTTCGTGGAAGCATGTGCCCAAAGACCTTGTGATTGTGTGCTGGTACTACAAAAAGCGGCACGAAAGCCTGGCCCATTTTTCGCAGTTGGGTTTTGAAACATTAGCTGGGGCGTATTATGACGGCGACACGCTGGAAAATCCGATCGGCTGGCTTGAAGTGCTCGATAAAACCCAAGGGGCGGTGGGCATTATGTACACGACGTGGCAAAGAAGGTACGATCTGCTCGGATCGTTCGGGCAACTTGTCACGCGATGACAGTACTGGAGCCCCGTGAAAATGTGCACTGGGCGGCATCCTTTCTCGGCGCAGCCGAAAGGGATGGGCAGGTCGGGTGTTTCTACTCGGCGGGCGGATTGTTTTCAGCAGCCGGCTCGGTGGATGTCTTCAGCGTTACATTGCCGGCTCGGGGCCCCTTTTCTCCCTCGACAATTTCAAAGCAGATGGTATCGCCGTCGTTGAGCGTTCGAAGTTTCTCGTCGGCAAAGTCGGAATAGTGAACAAAGACGTCGGCACCGCCTTCATGGGCGACGAATCCGTAACCTTTTCTCTTGTCAAACCACTTGACCGTTCCTTCTGCCATCTGCTGCTCCTTTGGATGCTGACTTCAAACCCCGATTGACATGATGACAAACCTGTGTTCCAAAGTTCCCCGATTCGGTATTTTCCGAGTCTATCGCTCTCGTGCCTTCGGGTCCCGGCCTACTCTACGTCTCCGGCGGGGACAAGCGCCTCCAGTTTTTGCTTCATAAGGCGACCCATCTTGAACTTGACCGTTCGTTTTGCCGGTACGGGCACACGTTCGAGTGTCCGTGGATTCTGGGCGACTCTTGCCGCCCGCGTTCTGGTCTCGAAGACGCCGAAATCGCGGAACTCCAGGCGATTGTCTCTGGCCAATTCAGCGACGACTTCATCAAGGAAAGATTGAACAATACGCTTGACAACAACTCGCTTGGCCTGCGTACTCTCTGCAATACGATCAATAAGTTCTTTCTTCGTGACAGTTGACATCGGCTACCTCAATATCAAATAGGAGTTCTCCAAACGTTCATCCAAAGTTGCCCCGAAATATTGACCGGACGGCAACCACAAACCACTATACTGCAAGGACTTCTATACGGCAAGCACTTTTTTTCATATTTTTTTCTACACCACGAATTGCGGATTTTGAACGCAAAACGCCGGTTTTTCAGGTCCTTGCGGCGTCATTCGCCGATCTTATATAAATGAACATCCCATGCTTTGAATTCATCCTCGAATGTGCCATTTCGGCAAATAAGACTTCGATTTTCGCCCAGGACCTCGATCTCCTTTGCGCTGGTTGGCTCTGCGATCTTAAATCCCGCCTTCGTTCGGCCGTTGCGCATGGCGACGGCAAAAACATAAACCGTACCTTTGTGCCTCTTCATCATCGCGGTAATCGGAACCTGGGGATTAGCGGGAACCGCTTTGACGCCGTCGACGATGGCCGGGCTGTTCAGCACCGGTGCAAGTTTGGCGATCTGTCTGTTGATACCGGTGATTGCCGTCAGCATCTCCGGATCGGCGAGAATCGCCGACTCGTTAAATCGCGGCTGCCACTCGTGAACAAAATAGATCAGCCCCGTCGAGCCGTGAATAATCGACATCCACACCTCGCACCGCACCTGATGCGGCGTCGCCTTTTTCGTCGGGTTCTGAATGCGCGTGCACTCGATGCAGTTCCATATGACTTTGCTGCCGCCGGTCCACTTAACCAATCGCTCGACGCCGCGTGCGACATACCACAACTTGCCCGCCACCTGCGGCTTGCTGTGCGCTGCCGGATAGATATCGAACGACGCAATATCGCAGCCCTTGATATATTCGGGATAATCCTCCGGATGATTCGTGCGAACGCCGCGCCCGTACCAGCCGTCCCATGCAACACCCTGCCCCAGGTTCAGCACCACCGGCCGCGACGGGTCGTTCGCCTTGATTCGCTTATAATCGGCAATGATCTTCGCAGGCGGAATCGGCGGGCCATACCCCTTGCCTTTACCTAACGACTGGGCATTATCAGGTTCGTCGCCGTGCATCCAGCCGATGATCGTCTTGTCGTCCAGTCGCACCATCGCCACGTTGTTTTGATGGCAGACGACCTTCATCCCGGCAGTCTTCAACTGGTTCAATTGCAGTTCCGTGGGCCCTTTCCACAGCCCGATATACGTATTGAACCCGGCGGCCTTGTACTGTGGCGCTTTGGCGGGATTCTGCAGCCAGACCGCAATCGGGAAAAACGCCTCTCTTTTGTCCGGACCGTTGACCCATCGCCCATACGCATTGGCGGCGACGGCAGGCGACACACACAGGGACCACAGTAAAACCGCCAACAGAACCACATTTCGTCTGTTCATAATGCTACTCCTGGACAAAAAAAATCATCTGCACCGAGGCGCCGCCATCCCGTAGGGACGACCCTTGCGGTTGCCCTCGCCTCACACCCAACCCCGGCATCGGGACGACACGGCACAGTCTAACTTAAACAAAAACAGGTAAATATGCAAACAAAAGTCTTTCTGCGTGCAGGCCCATGCGGTATGATCGGTCCGGACTCCAAACCGGGAAAGGATGTGAAGAATGATTGATGTAGTTCATCTGGGAATCGGGCTGTAGGCCAGAAGATGGTTCGGTATGCCGTCGAGCGCGGCTGTTTCAATATCACAGGCGCCGTTGACCCCGCCCCCGACAAGGCCGGCGCCGGCCTCGGCCGATTGTGCGATATTGAGCCATTAGGCGTAACGGTCCGGGCGAACCTTGCTGAAGCCGTCAAAGGCGACCCGCCCGTCAAATCCAGAATCGCCGGCGGAATAAACGGCGACACAGCCACATGCGCAATCACCCTGAACACAATACCATCAATCCTGAAAACCACCCCCGGCCTAAAAACAATGGCAAACATCCCACTGCCGGCATTCTTCATGGCTTTTTGACACCACAGGCGACTATGACAGCCGGAAGATTTTTTTGTTTGGCCACGGGCGCAAGATATGCGAAGCCCTCCTGTATCTATTAATAGCAACGAGCACATGTAAAGGTCGGGAGCATCTTTCCGTGAGGGGAGAGGGCGCATTAAGCGTTTGGCAACTCCCGGCCTTTTCTTGTTGAACTGAGTGGAGGCAGGGGGGGGATTGACGAGTTTCTATTGACTATTTTCGATTGTATATTGAACGAAAATCTACAATCCGCTTGCGTCAAAGCCTGTCCCGATCCATCGGGAGCGCGCCGGGGCACAATCCCAATACCCTACATCTTAGCAGATCGAAAATCAAAGAGGAAGGCCAAAAAATACCGGATATCTAATTCCCCAGAGTAGATCTTTGGTGGTGATCTTTAAGCTGAGTCCGGGCCAAAAAGGATTTCCTTGATGTTGATTTTGGGAGCAATTATGACAGAGAAAACCCCAAGAAGGGGTATTAAGCTAAATATCATTATATCACTATTCATGTTATCCTCGCTTGTATCCATAAAAACGTAATGTGCCATTGCTGTAAAGAGATACATGCCAATCATACGAATCTTGCGCCTGTAGGGGGGGGGATTTTTTGGTTAAAAGAACATATGTTGGCTTTACATCGGCGACCAAACTCCGATTGCCCCGGATGAAAGAGTAAATTATTGATTGCTCAAGGTAATTTTGGTATGATTACTGATGTTGTACGGAGAAAAGTATGTTTTATAAACATGTAAGGGGAAATATCAGATTGAATTAGTCGCGGGAAACTAGAAAGAGGTGAGTTGCAGATTACAGAAAGGCGGAGGTGTGCACTATGCGAGCATTTAATCGTTGGTTGGTCGGTATCGCGATGATAATGTTTTTGAGCAATGCGGTGTCGGCTCAAGGGGCATTGGAGGAGGTTTCGTCTGGCGATTCGGCGGGGAAAGTCTTCGGCATGTCTGGAGTGGGGGATATGGTGCAGGCTGCGAGCGATTTTAGGAAGGCGACGGAGGCGTTGGAGCGGTTTGGGGGGATGTTGGAAGGTATTATTTCGACCCTCTCCAAAGGCCTCGCCGAGAGCAGCAGCAATCATGCGGTGATGAGTGATTCATTCGATCCTTTCGGATTCAAGACGGCGTTTAAGACTATCCGGGAACAGGGACAGACTATCGAGAGACTGCAAAAAGCCGAGATACGGCGTTTGAAAAAAGAATGCAGACAGATGAAAAAGAAACGCAGTCGACGCGACAGGAAGAGGAGGAAACGAAAAAGCGGGTAAGTGGTCGCAATGGGAAAGGGTGAATTAGATAATATGCAGGTCATCCGGTTAGCGGTTATAATTTCCGCAAAAACTTAATCTGAAAGGGATGGCCATGAAGAAGACATTATCAAGGAAACAGCGTTTTTTCAACAAAATAAATTTCACAACAGACGACGAAGTTTACGTCGGCATTGACGTTCACAAGAAAAACTGCCACATTGCGATCCGGCTAAACGGCGCATTGGCGCTTACTTTCGTGACGCCTTCGGACAATATCGCCATTGCACGGATGATGTGCAAGCTCAATCCCGCTGTAAAAAAGATCGTCTACGAAGCCGGGCCGACAGGTTTTTCACTGGCTCGCACATTAAAAAAAGCTTCACTGCCCGTTGCCGTTATCGCTCCTTCAAAGATCCCGAGGCCTTCGGCTCAACAGGCAAAATCCGATCAGCTCGACTGCAGAAAGCTCGCCGAATTTGCCGAAAAGGACCTGCTCGTAGAAGTCGCCGTACCCGACAGCAGGCAGGAATCCGACAGACAAGTCGTCCGGCTCCACAA
>JAGHBX010000398.1 GCA_021160785.1 Planctomycetota bacterium
ACTGCTCAGCAGTTTTTTCTTGATCAATTGTATTCGCTGCCGTTCGATCTCATTTTTGATTGTTTTTTTAATCGCTTTTTAAATCGAATCTCAAGCACTCTTCTTGAAAGGCAGGTGGCCCGGACTACATCTGAAACCTGTATGGGTTTTCGAAAATTATTTTCGATAAATATCAACGCATTGACAATATTTTCATCTTCGATTGCAAGGGTGTCGGTTGACTGCCTTGTAACCACTTCAATGGGTCCAAAACCGATTACTCTTACTTGAGATGTTTTCTGAATTAATTCATCCAGATGCTGCGCCGCAGTAAAACCGATTTTATCGAAGTTCAATTCGATACTGGAAAGCGGAGGCGAAGATAATTTGCAAACCAGTTCATCGTTATCAACTCCCAAAACAGCCACTTCCTGCGGAATACTGAGCCCTGCAATTTTGCAGGCCTCAAGAACATACACTGCGCGGTCATCATTGCATGCAAAAACGCATAATGGTTTTGGCAATTTTTTGAGCCATTCGGCAATTTCAATTCTTTCGGTTTTGCAGTGGGAAGATTTACGAATGGAACTATTAAATCGGTGTACTGTGGCAATGCCGTTTTCTTCTAAGGCCCTGTCAAAGCATTCAAACCGTTTCTCAGACCATGGTATACCTTTGAAACCGCAAAAGGCAAAATGCCTGAAACCTCGATCAAGCAGATATTCAGCAGCATATTGAGCGATTTGCTGTGAGTCGGTTACAATAGTGGAAATTCCGGGAAAGACCTCTGTTTGTGTACAAAGTATGACTTTAGGTTTGTCGATTTTACGGATATTCGGGCTGTCGCTGGGATCATAGATCAGGAACCCATCAACATCATCCATCTGAATCCAGAGTTCGGATCCGAAACTATTACTGCGTAGATAATTTGGCGGTTTGACAAAGACCTGCCATTCGGAAAAAGCAGACATGTACCTTTCAACTCCCCTTAGAAACTTCCTTCCAGAGGCCCGTGATGTATCGATTGCAATCAATATTTTTTTCACATTAACACTTTTATGTCAACTAAAACCCATCTGTTCTGTGTTTATTTTTGAGAACTCTTTTTTAGCCTGCACACCGTTTTTGCCATACTTTTATTATCTATTAACCGCTATGTGCCATCTTTTACGACAAAACAACGTTTCGTTCAAGTCCAAATTATTCGATAATTTATTGGCCCTGCCCAATACAGTAGAGATGTTCCAATGACCGCAGGATTATGGCGTCTCCGGTAATTGCCGGGCTTGCGATAAATCCTGCATCAAACTTGTTCTCTGCGAGTAATTGAAATTCTCGTCCCGCAGCAACAACCGATACGACCCCCTTCTTGCCGAAAGAGTAAATCTTGCCGTCGGCATATACAGGCGATGCCCAGTGATCACCTCCGGCGCGAAGTCGCTTTTTCCAGAGCACCTCCCCGGTCTTAGCTTCCATGCAGAACACAAAACCCTGGTCATTCACAATAAACAGTAAATCACCCACTATCACCGGCGACGGTATTGAAGGCATGTTCCTCTTGGCGCTCCAGGCAACGTGCGTTTCTGTGATATCACCGGTTCCTGACGGTCGAACGGCTACCAGATGTTTGGAAAACCCTGTCGTAAAATACACAAGACCATGGGCAAAAATCGGACGACACGCCGCGTTCCATCCCCAGCCTTCATGACGAAGGCGCCAAAGTTCCTCACCGGTTTTCGGATCGTAGGAGAAGGTAACTTCCGCGGCAGGACTGATCAGTTGCTTGTGGCTTTGATACACGATGATTGTGGGCGTCGCATAAGCCTTCCTGTTGTCACCCGGTTTCTCCTTTTTGGTTGATTTGATATCTTCGTCGCTTAAACCTTCGGCTTTAAGAACATCGCCCAGTTCCGACTTGACATCCCGCTTCTGCAGCCAAAGTGTCTTACCGGTTTTTTTATTGAGAGCTGTAATAAACTGATTATCGATCCCGTCAAAACAGAGAAAAAGCGAATCGCCGTCGATGACCGGCGACGATGCGGGCCGAACTCGATGATCGCAGTTGAGGTCCCGACGCTCCCAGAGTTTCTCTCCGGTATTCGTATCAAGACAAGCGGTCCCGTACGTCCCGAAGTGAACATAGACACGCCCGTCCTCGATGATCGGAGTCGGCGACGCATGGCTGTTCAGTTCCTCATAATCTCTCTGAGGATCGTCCACATCGAACACCTTGATGTCGTGTAAAATTTTTCCGCTGTCCATATCCACACAAACAGCGAACAGTTCCGATCCGTCTTCTTTTCCCGTCGTCAGCCACGCCTGTTTTCCCCAGACAACCGGAGAGGACCACCCCTGGTCATGAATCGGCGTTTTCCATCGCAAATTTTTCTTCTCCCCAAACTCAACCGGCAGATTTTTGGCATCGCTCTTACCGTCACCGTTTGGACCGCGAAACTGGTTCCAGTAACCCCGAACATTCCTGCTGCCGGATGCGAGGCCGGGAGCAACTGCAAACATCGCCAACAGCATAACACATATATGCAAGCAGTGATAATTCAATCGACTTGCTTGACTTGATATCATTTTCTCCATCCGGATTTTCATATGTTAATATCCCTTTTCCCAGATAACGCCGTCGACCATCTCCATTTTTTCCATCGCACCCTCGTATTTGGCAGGATCTCTTATCTGACATTTCCCATTTACACAGTTAAAAAGCATGATTTTCTCCATACTATACCGACAATTCTACAACAATCTACCTGAACTGTCAAGAGTTTCCTTTTCTGAGGCAGTTTTCCTGCAAATTCATACGAAATGCCAGATTTTTAGACCCGTCTTTCTCCCAACACCTGATTTTGCACAGACCTTGACCGCTCGCGACTTCATAAATACAAGTTTTTCAGCAATTCTTATCATTAACCATACCCAAACCGGCACTGGTTAAATAGCTGATACCGAAGGCACACTTTATGAAATCGCATTGTCCCTGCGAAACTTTGAGCGTCTTGTTGGCAAATGTAGTTCAAAACAGATTACGCAACATGTCATGGACAAGTTTATATTGCAAAGAGGGACTGAAGTGAGTCGGCCAACACTCAATAAGGACATAAGAAATCTGAAGACGTTTATCAATTGGTGCAAGGGAAATAGGTACTTGACCGGGAACCTGATAACCAAAGAATTGAAAGAGGAGGAAAGGCCTGTGAGATCATTGAATGAAGCTGAGATTAAAAAATTGTTTAAAGCAACAGAACAATACCCTTCAATGAAAAATCGTGTATTATTGGCATTAGCTACCGGCCTTCGTCGCGGTGACATTGACTCCTTGAAAATCAGTGATATTGATTTTGAGACGAACAGCATTGCAACTACCAGTAGGAAAACGAAAAAGTGCATGGCTTCGCGACCGGTTGCACCAGAAATCATTTCAGAGCTTTCAAATTTTGTTTGCAGTTTGGATGTTAATCAGGAGAAAATATTTAAAACTAAATTTAGCCATAGGAAATGGCGGAAGATTTGCAAGAATGCCGGATTGGCTGATTTGAAATTCCATGATTTACGAAAGACTTTTTGTTCCCTACTTGCTCAGAATGGTGTTTCAACTGCCGTGACACAGAGATTGATGGAACATTCATCGCCGAATTTGACAAACAAGGTATATACAAATGTCGATCCTGTATTAAGAACAGCGGTTGAGCAATTGCCAGTTGGTGAGTGGTTATAAAATAACTGAGATTCGTAACTCGGAGGTCGCAGGTTCGAGCATTGAGACATTGATCATAATGTTAAACTCTCTTTAAATGTAAGCTTATCCCGTTACCATTGTGCGGGTATGAACTGATCTACATCAGCTTGCGTGATGATATGCTTGGGCAGATAGCGTACCGGTTCCAGTTCTTTGCCCTGGAACCACTCCGCAGCGGCGTGTACTGCTATGGCGCCGTCGCCTTCGGCTGACTGGTATGTGATTGCGAGTGCATCGCCTGCTTTGATCGAGTCCATTCCCGTCTTGCTGTTTCCTGCCGCCACAATTACGACATCTTTTCTGCCG
>JAGHBX010000580.1 GCA_021160785.1 Planctomycetota bacterium
GACACCCGCCCCCCCATGTAATCGTATTCGCGACCCGTAGGGGCAGCCCTTGCGGCTGCCCGATTACCTGAAAGGACTCAATCATGACAAAAAAAAACAAGTTTCCGTGGCAAGGCAAGATCGATAATCATTGTCAGATAGGTGGGATAGAAACGTCTGTTATTGACGACGGGCCCGGCCGTGGCAATCGTATTGCCTGGGTCAATACCGGTACGGGTCTGCGGTTTAAGGTTGTGATTGACCGGGCGATGGACATCGTCGATGCGTTCTATAATCAGCACAGCCTGGCATGGATCAGCCACGGCGGCATCACCGCGCCTCGACCCGACGCTAACAGCGGCCTTGAATGGCTGTACTCCTTTGCCGGCGGGCTTGTTACCACGTGTGGTCTGACGCATGTCGGCGGGACGGATGAGGACGAGCTTATGAATCGCGGCCTGCACGACCGCATCAGCAACATGCGTGCATCGGTGGAGTCGATCATCCAGCCCGATCCCGTCAACGGCAAACTCGACATGAGCATAACCGGCATTGTCAAACACTCGATGCTGTTCGGTCCGAACCTCGAAATGCGCCGCACCATTTCCTGCACCCTCGGCTCGCCCGTCATCGGCATACGCGACGTCGTCACCAACCGCGGCAACACGCCATGCCCGCACATGCTGCTCTACCACTGCAATTTCGGTTACCCGCTCGTCGACGCCGGAGCGGACATCGTCTACAAAGGCAAATGCGAATCCTTCGGCCGCGACGTGGACAACAAAATCTTCAAGCCCGGCGGCAATTACCGAAAATGCCGAAAACCCCTCGAATCTCATCGCGGCTTCGGCGAGGCATGCGGTGTAATCGACGCAACACCCGACAGCAAAGGCTTTTGCAGCATCGGTATCTGCAACAACAAACTCCCCTTAGCCGTCTGTATCAAATACAAAAAAAGACAACTCCCCGCGCTCACAAACTGGCAGCACTGGGGCACCGGCGATTATGTAACAGGCCTCGAACCCGGCACAAACCCGCCCATCGGCCAAAACACCGCAAGAGCAAAAAAGAAACTCATCATGCTCCCCGCGGGCAAGAGCAGAACCACCGAACTACAGTTTACCGTACTGGCCGACCCAAAGAAAATCAAAACCTTCGCCCGAACCGGCTCATAATGTCGGCTCATATAAATACGCGGATTTATTCAGAAAGGACGACAATTGTCATTCCGAGCGAAGCCGAGACAGTCTATATCAAGCTGTAATTCGAAAAGAATTAGTTTACTGCTTTTAACATGGGAATTTTCAATATATGCCTCCTTTGATCATTGAGATAAACAGCCTCGTTATAACAGCTCCCTGTTCGTTTCATGGCAAGGAGTATTTTAAGCCATCGATGAGCCAGAGCCCGAAGGGCCGCATGGTGCTTGCGCCCGCCGGCACGCTGCTTCTCATAGAAAACCTGAGCCCAGCAACAGTGATGGCGAGACTGCTCGGCAAACAACTGAAGTGTTCGACGGGCAAATTTCCAGCAACCACGCCGAAAATGCACAGAACAGGAATTCCCGCTGGCAAAGGTAACCGGTGCCGTACCCATAAACGCACGCGCCTCACCTGTCGAGCTATAACGTTCCGGATCCCGGCCAAGACACGCCATGAGACTCGGAGCAAGAACATTACCCGCTCCGGGAAGAGATCGAACCCAATCAGATTCAGGAAGACTGTCCAGATGATCGTTGATCTGACGATCACGTTCGGCTATCTCGGCGTTAAGCATCTTAAGGCTGCGACTCAAGTAACATATCAAATGCTTCTTGGAATCCTGCAAATGTTCGGCAACTCCAAAAACAGGAGCATGCAGCTTTTCAAGCATCCCCTCAACCCTGCGGGGGCAGGAATAATGATGACGCCCAAGCCAGTTGCTAAAAAGACGCTCCGAGAGCTTCTTGAACTGGCTTTGGGTGGGATACCGAATCAAAAAGTCAAGGGCGATCTCACTGTCCATACGCCCGAAAAGACCCACAAAAGCAGGGTAATAGCATTTGACAACTGCCCCAAGCTCATTGATCTTGGCCGTATGTTCTTCGGTAAGCCGAAGCCTGTCCTGGCAGAGAATCCGCAACTTTATGATCTCCGGAGCATCCGGCCGCAACGGCTTGTTTTCTTTATGAAACGTCAACAGGAACATCGACAGAACCTTGCTGTCGATCTTGTCCGTTTTAACGCCGTTTGCGCTGCACGCCTGGCGAAAACGCTCCACAGTCTTGGGGTTGACAGGATAAATTATGTACCCGCGATCCAGCATCGCCTGAATCCAGGCGCCATGACAGGTCTCTATCGCAACCCCAATCTCCTCGGGACAGGCATGACGTTCCAGCTTGCTATACAACTCAGCCATTCCTCCAACGCCTGCCGCCACAACCCCTTTGCACAGAACTTTACTCTCGGCATTGCGCAAATGGTACTCCAACGTTTTGTCGCTCCAGTCAATACCACAATAATACATTTCTTTACCTCCTTTCAAAATTCCATTCCAAATTCCATCCCAACTCGCCGGGCCGGACGGCAAAGGCAGCCTCATAGTAGCTCTCGAAGAGCAGCGGTCTATTATCCCTTAAAGCCGCCGGAAAAGGTATGGCTCGGTCGGTCTCGACTAAGCCCTCGAAGGGCTGGGACCTGTGGACCTGAAACCACACCCGGCGTGAAACAAATAACACAACTCACAATTCTAACAGAAAGAAAAAGAACCAAAAAGAAAGAGCTATAATAATATGTTTTGTCCCAATAAGAAAAGTATAACCTATGAGGGACCTATTTAAACACCATCGCGAAGCGATTCAAATTTACCTCGCTAGTCTACCCGACAACTAATGCGGGGCAGTCGTA
>JAGHBX010000230.1 GCA_021160785.1 Planctomycetota bacterium
GCAGCCGGGGGTGGGTGGGCACTGGTACGAGAATTTCGGGCATTATGTGCAGAATGTCGATCATAAACTTTATCGTGCGAAGGGTCAGCTTTGTAAGCTGAATGTCGAAACAGGGAAGGTCGAGGTTTTGCTGGACGATCCGGCGGGATCGGTTCGCGATCCGCAGGTTCATTATGACGGCGGGAAGATTTTGTTTTCGTATCGCAAAGGTGGCAGCGATTATTTTCACCTGTACGAGATAAACGTTGACGGGTCAGGTCTCAGGCAGATTACGGATGGGCCTTATGACGATATGGAGCCGACGTATCTTGCAGACGGCGGGATTATGTTCTGTTCGAGTAGGTGCAATCGCTGGGTGCCTTGCTGGTATTCGCCGGTGGCGATCCTGTACCGGTGCGCCGGCGACGGGACGGGGATGCGGGCGATCAGCGCGAATATCGAGCATGACAATACGCCGTGGATGCTGCCGGACGGGCGGGTGATCTATGAGCGGTGGGAGTATGTGGACCGCAGCCGGGTGGGTTTTCATCATCTGTGGACGTGCAATCCTGATGGGACGGGGCAGATGGTGTACTACGGGAACATGCACCCGCATACGCTGATGATCGATCCGCGGCCGATACCCGGGACGGATGAGGTGGTTGCGATCTTTTCGCCGGGGCATGGGCGGGCCGAGCATGCAGGTGCGGTTACCGTGATTACGCCGAAGAACGGGCCGGACGATGAGCCTTCGGCGCGGCGGATCAGCAAAGAGGACGATTGGCGCGATGCTTATGCGTTGGGGCGGGATTGTTTTCTGGCGGCGCGTAAGGGAAAGCTTTATGTGATGGATGGGGCGGGTAAGACGAAAGAGATTTATTCGCTGCCGGATGAGCTTGTGCGGGCAGGGGTTGAGGTGCATGAGCCGCGGCCTTTGCGCGGGCGGATGCGGGAGCGGGTGATTCCGTCGCGGCTGGACTTAGGCGAGACGACGGGCAGGCTTGTGTTGGCTGACGTGTACGAGGGGCGGAACATGGTGGGGGTCGAGCGCGGGGATATCAAGAAACTCCTGGTATTAGAGACGCTGGCCAAGCCGGTCAATTACACGGGCAAGATGATACCGATGACGTTCGGGGGCACGTTTACCCTGGAGAGGGTGTTGGGGTCGGTGCCGGTGGAGGAGGATGGTTCGGCGTATTTTGAAGTGCCGGCGATGCGGACGCTGTTTTTTGTGGCGATGGATGCGAAAAATAATTCGGTCAAGCGGATGCACAGCTTTTGTACGGTCGAGCCGGGTGAGACGACCGGTTGCGTGGGCTGTCATGAGCAGCGGACCAGGACGATTTCAAAACCGCAGCGGCGTCTGGAGGCGCTGGACCGTGAGGCGAGCAGGATCGAGCCGATTGCGGGAGTGCCGGAGGTGTTTGATTTTCCGCGGGATATTCAGCCGATTTTAGATCGGTACTGCGTGAAGTGTCATGATTATGATCGGCGAGATGGCGGCGTGGTGCTGTGCGGCGATTACGGTCCGATGTATTCGCACAGTTTTTATATGCTGACGGTGACGGCGAAACAGGTCAGCGACGGTCGGGACCGGATGGTGACAAATCTGGCGCCGCGGACGGTGGGAACCAGCGCAAGTGAGCTGATGAAGAAGTTGGACGGGGATCATTACGATGTGCGGCTGTCGCAGCATGACAAGGATATGATTCGCTACTGGATCGAGTCGGGGGCGGTGTATCCGGGGACGTACGCGGCATTAGGGACGGGGATGATCGGCGATTGGCCCAAGAGTAAGCTGGACACGTCCGACCGCAAGTGGGCCGAGTCGAAAGCGGCCGAAGAGGCGATCCAGCGGCGGTGTTTGGGCTGTCATGACAAGAGTTCGCCGTTGCCGAAGTTCCTGTCGGATGAGATGGGGTTTGTGTTGTCGAATCCGGATTTTGACGATGTGCGGTGCAGGAACTCGCGACATCTGCTTTTTAATCTGACCAGGCCGGAGAAGTCGTTGATTTTACTTGGGCCCCTGGCTAAAGAGGCAGGGGGGTATGGTGCATGCAGGCAGGTTCCGGTTTTCGAGGATACTACTGACGAAGACTATCAGAAGATATTGGCTTTGTGCAGGGCGGGCAAGCGGCATCTGGAAAAGATCAAGCGTTTCGATATGCCGGGTTTTCGTCCGCGGCCTTCGTATGTGCGGGAGATGAAGCGGTACGGTATTTTGCCGGCGGACCTGCCGGATGGCGCCTTCATAGATGTGTATGCTGCTGAAGAGGCTTACTGGCGGTCGCTGTGGTACCGCAGCCCGGACCAGGTGGCCCGACAGCAGTGACCGGCGCCGGGAAATAACATCGAGCAGGACAAAAAAACGGAAAAAAGAAAATATGGCTAAGCAAACAGACATAATTATCCCAGCCGAGCGAATCCAGCAATGCATATATCTTATCCGCAAGCAAAAGGTAATGCTGGATAAGGATTTAGCCGCCCTGTATGGGGTACCTACCAAACGCCTTAATGAGCAGGTTCAACGCAATATTGCTCGCTTCCCATCGGATTTCATGTTTCAATTGAACAATGACGAGACTGAGGTTTTGAGGTCGCAATCTGCGACCTCAAAGAAAGGCCGTGGCGGCAGGCGATACAATCCCTATGCCTTTACTGAGCAGGGTGTGGCGATGCTCTCCAGCGTTCTGAGGAGCAAACGCGCTGTTGAGGTCAATATCGCCATTATGCGGACATTTGTAAAACTGCGGGAAATCCTTGCTGACAATGCCCTTCTACGCCGCAAAATCGAATCGATGGAACGCAAATACGATGAAAAATTCCAGCAGGTTTTTGAGGTTCTAAAGTATATGATTGCCGAAGAAACTAAGCCCAAACAACCTTTCGGCTTTCACAGCAAAAAAAAGAAAAATCGTAAAAAAGGCGAAAAATGGAACGGTTAGAATACAACGAAGCTAACACACTGGTTTTGAGGCAAGAGAATGAGAGTTCTTATGCGAGTCAATCTAATTGTTGTTGGGCAACGGAAAGTATATGAATCAAGAAGATATTGACAAATTTGTTTATGCAGAGGCAAAGAATTTTCTGCTGGATTTATGTATACGGGAAAGTGGTGGCCTGTCTTTCCTGAACTGACTGTCGATGAGGCTTTGAATCTCGTGAGACCAGAAGGTCTCTTTAGTCCACAATGGCCGAACATGGCATTTGCAAATAAGCTATTGAAAACCCGGAGAATTAGCATAATGAAAACATTCCAAAGGACATACGAAACTCTGTATCGGATTTATGATAAGCACCGGCGGCGATACAGGGAGAATTCCTGTGACTCGGAACAGATGTGTTTGATGTGGTCAACGTATGACCCGCCGGATGTTATTGAAGAGACAGAGCCGTTTTGTGATATTGAAGAGGCTTTTGGTATTTGCATAGATGATGATACCGCCGCTGATCTATATGACATGAATTTGGAAGAAGCCGCTAAGAGAATAATCGAAATGCAGTAAGGCCCTCTAACAAAACCCGACTTGATTTCAAGGAACCGCTTCGCGGAGCTGTTTTAATGGATTTCTCGGCTTCGCTCGAAATGACAAATCAAGTATTTGAATGACAAGTCAGGTTTTGTTAGAGATGCTAAATGAAGGAGCTATGTTATGTTTACTCGACAAAGAGTACTGATAGTGATGCTGATTGCTGGTTTGTTGGCGGCGGCGGGGGGGTGTCGCAAGCGTTCCGGCGCGGGGGAAGGCGGCGATGCGGCTGGTGCGGGTGTTCAGCAAAATGACGAAGAACTGCTGCCGTGTCC
>JAGHBX010000235.1 GCA_021160785.1 Planctomycetota bacterium
CTTGACATCGTAACGGCGTCCGCCGCCGAGGACGTAAGCAACCTCTCCGGCGGCAATCAGCAGAAGGTTCTTTTAGGCAAGTGGCTCGCCGCCAACCCGACTGTTCTGATCCTTGACGAGCCGTCCCGCGGCGTGGATGTAAAGGCAAAAATAAAAATCCACCATGCCGTGATGGAGCTGGCGGGCAGCGGCAAAACCGTCATCCTCATCAGTTCCGATCTGCCGGAACTTGTCGGACTTTCCGACCTTGTCATCGTGATTCGCAATGGCCGCCTCATCGGCGAAATGCCTAAAGAGAAGCTCACAGAGGAAGCGGTGCTGCTGGCAATGAATGGAGAACTGCATGACTCGCGGTAGAAGAACAAAAGGCGCCTTCCGGCTTGCGACAATATACGATTGTGTCGGGATTTACCTCATAGGCCTGATCCTGTTGGCGGCGGGTGCGTTTGTTTCTGAAGAATTCTTTACCGCCAGGAATTTCATGGACATTATGAATGCCGTAGCATTGTTGGGAATGGCGGCTGCGGGCATGGCTTTTATAACGTATTCGGGTAACATGGCCGACCTTTCGATCCCGTCGATAATGGCGTTTTCGGGGATCATCACTGTCGCAGCGCTGCCTTTCGGATTGTTACCGGCGCTTCTGCTCGGCGTGGCGGCCGGGATGCTGATTGGCGCGATGAACGGTTTTGTCGTAGGACGGTTCAATGCAAATCCGATCCTCTGGACGCTTGCTGTGGCGTTCTTCATGGAAGGGTTTATGCGCTTTACCTGGAGCAACAACCAGGTCTATCCCGACATCGAACCCGGCACATCGGGTGCTGCATTTATCGAAATCTTCCGCACAAGTATATGCGGCGTGCCGCTTATCGTAGTCGTCATGTTGGGGATGTTTGTCGCCGGCCACCTTGTGATGACCCGGACAAGGTTCGGGATCGAATCCAAGCTGACGGGTTCCTGTCGCGCTGCCGCCGGGACAACCGGCATCAACGTACCCCGCGTTGTGATGACGGGCTTTCTCGCCGCCGCCTTCTGTGCTTCAATTGCGGGCATATTCATTACCTCGCTGAACAAACTCGGCGTATTCTACCTCGGTAAGGGATACGACTTCAAAGCGGTTACCGCCGTTGTGATAGGCGGCATGATGCTGAGCGGCGGACGCGGCAATATGTTGGGCGTGCTCGGCGGCGTACTGGTCATCGGCCTGCTGGCGAACATCATGACGTTTATGGGAATAAACACCTTCCAGCAGAACATCGTCACCGGTGCAATCTTCATCGCCGTCGTCGGGCTGGGCCAGTACAGGTTACGCAAGCGGGGGAAAGATTATGCCTAAACCGCCCGTTGAGCAGAAGAAACAGTTGGGCGCCCACAGCCTGTTGAGGTTTTTGGACAACAATCGAGCACTCTTGATGCTGGTCGTACTCTTTAGTGTACTTTCCGTTTTTGCGCCCAACTTCTTCTCTGTCTACAATATCACGTCCATCCTGAAGGGCGCCAGCCTCAACGCCATCGTCGCAATCGGCTTTACCGTTATCTTTATCTTAGGCCGGCTTGATCTTTCCATCGGCGCGGTGGTAATGCTCTCCGGCATGCTGGCGATAGGCTTACAGCCCCAATTAGGATGGTTCGGCTCCATCTCCGTTGCCATCCTGGCCGGCGCCTGTATCGGACTTGTCAACGGACTGCTGGTCGTAAAAGCCAGGATCAATTCGTTCATAGTCACCCTTGGGACGATGACGGTGGTAACGGGTCTGATGCACCTCTACAGCAAAGGCGGCTCAAAGGCAATCGACGATTTTCGCTTTGGCGACTGGCTCGAAACACCGCTGATACCCTTCATGGCGCCGATAGTGATCATAACGCTTGTCATGGTGCTTGGGTTTGCACTGTTTCTGAATCGGACTCCATTGGGGCGTGCGTTTTACATTGTGGGCGGCAACGCAGAGACCGCCTGGCTTGCTGGTCTGAGGCGGGATCGCTATCTCATTGCCGGTTTTATTATCTGCTCGACGACCGCCGCGATCGGCGGAGTGCTTTTCGCAGCAGGTCTCAGTTCGATGACCTCTGCGGCTATATTGGGCAACCGTACGCTAATGACGGTACTGTCTGCGGTCATCATAGGCGGCGCCCTTATGAGCGGCGGCAAGGGAAGCGTGCTGAAAAGTTATTTTGCCGTCCTCATGCTGACAACACTTTTCAACGGAATCGGCTGCTTCGGTTTAGGCTTCGAGGTGCAGATATTCACAAATGGAATAATCCTCGCCGCGGTCGTTCTTTACGAGGCGTTTGTGATATACAGACATGACCTGCTGAAAGGACAAAGGCCGGACCTGGTGGAGGAGGCACGGCAAATGCCGGACAGTTGGCCGGCAATAGACCAACAAGAAAATGGAGACCAAACAATGACCGACAAAGACCGTTTCGCATGGACTTGTATTACAATCGTAGCCATCGTTGGTATCGTGGCGATTTTTGCCATGTATTTCATGTGGACAAACGCACGCCACCTGGTTCACTCCACTAACTGCGAGCAAGCGTCAATCGACGTCTATGCCTTAAAGGGCACGGACAACCAACCCCTTATTCTGCTGCAGACCGAAACAGCAACAATCCCCGAGCGTCCGGCGGACCCATCGGCGCTGGGCGAAACCGACAAAGGGCACTGGTGGGATATCGAGTTTGCCGGGTGGGATGTCGCCAAGGTGAGCATGCCCAAATCCCCGAAAGACGGCCCGGTCGGAAAACGCATCGTGCTCCTGAAAGCCGGAGATCACCCCTACTGGACCGCCTATGTCAACGGTTTTAAGACCATCGCCAAAAACTACGGGATGAAAGTGAAGATCTACAACAGCAACTGGGACATAGGTCTCCAGGCCCAGCAGACCGACCAGGCCATAAATGAAAAGCCCGACATGATCATCTTCGCACCCGTAGACGCCACCGCCTGCACCCCCCTGCTGCGCCGCATTAACAAGGCGAAAATCCC
>JAGHBX010000041.1 GCA_021160785.1 Planctomycetota bacterium
CTGGATTCGGTTCGTTTCGCACATCGCGCCGGCGCCCATGTGGTCGTAACCGACATGGCGGGCGAAGAGTCGCTTGCGTCGGTCCTGGAACAGTTAGCCGGGCTTGACGGGGTCGAATATCACCTTGGCGGACACCGCAAGGAGGATTTCAGCACTTGCGAAATCCTGATCACCAACCCGGCCGTGCCGTTGGAAAGCGAGTTTTGCGCGATCACACGACAGGCTGGTGGGCTGGTTACATCGCAGATTGAGATATTTTTCCAGTTGTGTCCTTCGCTGACTGTGGGGATTACAGGGTCCAACGGCAAGAGTACGACGACGGCTTTGACGGCTCATCTGCTTGGCGCGGGTCGCGAACGGGGCGGATTTGGAAATGTCTGGCTCAGCGGCAATATCGGCAACCGTCCGCTGCTTGCCGATATTGATCGGATCGGCGCCAATGATGTCGTTGTACTCGAACTGAGCAGTTTTCAATTAGAGCAGTTGGCCCGGATCGAACGGGCGCCCGATATCGCGGTGATCACCAATCTCACGCCCAACCATCTTGACCGCCACGGGACATTCCAGTCGTATTGCGATGCCAAAGAGAGCATCTTCAGATACCAGCGTCTGGACGAAACGCATCCGGCGGTGTCTGTTTTCAACGCCGAGGATGCGATCTGTCTCGAATGGTTCGGGCGATATTGCGGTCAGGCCGGCAGGAAGTCTGTCAAGTTCCACCATACCGACGTCGGCGATTCCATCGCCGGGGCTTTTACTCTTGCAGGCAAGGCAAATCTTTCGGACCTGGCCGCCGCCCTTGCAGTGGCGCGGCATCTGGGTGTTGACGATGCGACGTCGGCCGGTTGTATCGGGTATTTCCGGCCGTTAGAGCACCGGCTGCAACTGACAGCCCGGATCGGGGATGTGTGCTGGTACGACGATTCGATTGCGACGACGCCTGCCAGCGTGATTGCGGCTTTGGAGGCATTCGAAGCACCGAAGATTTTGATCGCCGGCGGCTATGACAAGAAGCTCGCCTTTGATGAGTTGGGCCAAAAGATTGCACTCGGCGCCAGGGGCGTCGTCCTGATAGGCGCCACAGCCGACAAGATAGCCGCCGCCATCGAGCAGGGGCGTACAGAGAAAGAAGAGCCCGTCGTCGAGTTTGCCTCTTCGATGGAAGATGCGGTGAAGAGAGCGGCACAAATGGCGGACGCGGGGGATGTGGTTCTTCTGAGTCCGGCATGCGCCAGTTATGACATGTTCGAAAGTTACCGACAGCGCGGCGACATATTCGCCCAATGCGTCAAAGCCCTCGAAACCTGATTATAGGACGCCCCGAATAAAACGACGGGGCATCTCATGCCTGCCTGCGTGAATCCTGATGCAAATCGGCATAGCAGTACGTTTATGCGCGATTTTTTGACCATGGCGGTTAAGTCCGTTATTCGGTGAGCCGATACAATATGCGCAGAGGTGATAAGCATACGCCCAACACATCTCCCCTGGCGGATGGTATGTTAGATGGGCTTTTTTTCGGGGAAAGACGATGACTGATTCAAGTGAAAGAAGAATTGAGAAGCGACTGCGTTACAGTTGGCCCGTGTGGTTTGCCGAGAATTTCAATGACATACTGACGCAGGGTCAGATGATCGACGTTTCAAGCGGAGGCGCCGCTTTTTCGTGTTATGCGGATAAGTGTCCCTGGCAGGGGCAGCATATTACGGCCCGGTTCAGTGTTCCTCATTATGACAGCGACGAATCGTTTGATCTGGAGAATTTTATCAGAGAAGGCTATATCTGTCGAATAGACGAAATCAGCCCGTATGTCCGACGAGTGGCAATTCAGTTTGCCGAACCGTTGCCGTTCAAACCGGGTGAGGATACTGCCGATGCTAATGCCTGCGACGAAACGCTGGAGATGGATGTGGCTTTGGAGCAAACAAGTGATGTGAAAGAAAACGCTGAAGAGCCCGTGGCAAACGGACTCTAAGCGTAAAGCAGCGAACAGTCGAGGGTGAAACAGGCACCTGGCCATATTGGCCCAGGTGTCTTTTTTTGCGCGCCGGAGAAGTCTGAGCGCAGGGCGCCGCTCGCCTGGGGCCGCGGGCGAGACGCCCCCGCTACGTATCGCCCGCATCTTGCCGGCATAGCGGAGTATTCCGTTCCGTCGGCTAAACACATACACCGTTAAAGGCTCTTGTAGACGTAGTTCGCTTCGAGAGCTTTCTTGATCTGGAGTCGCGCATCGTCAAGATGTGCTCTCGTATATGGATCGAGGCTCTTGGCTTTGTCCTTGAGCACAGCATCGATCTTGCCGTTGAGTTGACGCAACTGCTGGAGAACCAGATTGGAGATGGGCTTGTAGGCCTCTACGCCGCGGGTCGACGGTTTGCTCAGGTCGATGAGCCGCTCGAGATGCTCCCGCTGCAGGTTGCGCCGCAGACTCGAAGTCATCGGTTTTCGAGCGGTATGCTTCTTGTCGCCGACATTGTCCAGTTCGCTCCAGATGGCCTTGTTTATCGTATCGAGCAGTTCGGGCAGCGTCAGGGCGTCCTTGTCGGCGGGCACAAGGAACTCGTTGTCGTAGATGCGTCGCAGGGTCGTTGGATTCATCAGCATAGTCAACGCCGAGGCCTGTATGCCCATGATGCGGTCGTGGATTGGCCAGGTCGGGTCGTTCATGACCGACGTAAAGTCGTCGAACCATTTGTCGACGGTCATGCGTCTCAAGAGATCTGCGTTAAGATCGAAGGCCTCGTCCCTGAAGGTGTTTTCAATAACAAAAGCCAGAGCCTTTCGCTGTTTGTCGGCGGGCACGACTTCGATGGGAAGCCTGCCGTTTTTGTCGCCCTTTTTATCGCGATAGATGAAGGCGCCTCCCAGCCAGTTGGCCATCATGCTGACCGCTTTGGTCTGCATGCTGAGCGTCATCTCGTACCCCTTGCGGGTGTAGGACCAGCTTTCGCCGTCCTTGACAAGTTTGTCAATTAGGCGTTTTCGATTGTATTTTGCGATACGCATCTGGTTTTTGGCGTAGTCGAGGGGATCACTGGAAAAATCATATCGCCTTGCAAACGGGTCGGGCCCGTAGGTGTCCTCATCCGTGGCATACTGCAACTGCGGCTCGGCTACTCGATCCAGTATTGGTTTAAGATTTTTTTCCATGGTATAGCCGTACTCAATCGCCCACGTATCGTATGGTCCGACGCCGATCATTGTGTAATCGCCCTGTACTTCGCCGTCTTCGTAATTCATATTGGCGGGCAGATAATCCATCACCGATGAAGCGAGAGGCTTTTGCCCCTTCAATTCCTTGCTGTTCATCTCGGCCATGCTGTACAGACTGGAGCC
>JAGHBX010000354.1 GCA_021160785.1 Planctomycetota bacterium
ATCAGAACCCTGATCGCCAGGCCGAACATTATCGAGAATACGATGATCGGCAGAAAGTTGCCCGTCGCCAGCGCCTCGAAAGGGTTGGTGAACATGTTATAGAGCATCCCGACGAGCGTGCCTTCGGTTTCGGCTGCGGTCTCTATATCGGCTGCCTTGCCGGCTACTTCGGATGCCATACCCTGCCACATCTCCAGACCCGCCCCTGCGCCGGGATTAATCAGCAGTGCAAGGCATGCCCCCACAACCGCGGCAAACAGCGAGCACAAAAGGTACCAGCCGATCGTCTTCAGGCCCACCCTGCCGAACTTGCTCACCGGCAGGCTGGAAGCGCCGCACAGCAGTGAGAAGAAGACGACCGGTATAACGATCATCTTGAGCATGGAGATGAAGACCTTGCCGAACGGCTCGATGAAGTCAAGCGATTTGAGCCAGACGTCGCTTTCGGCCCGGTCCGAGACCAGCCACAAGGTCCCACCGATAATGGCCCCGGCAATCAGGCAGGCGATAATCCGCCCGATAAGCGAGACGCCAAAGTACCACGCCAACAGTTTTTTCATGCAGGCAGCCTTTCAAGAGCATGTATAGGACCGGCAGAGTATACACCCCCTCCGGCTGCGCTGCAAGACATTACACCGACAGATCGCTGGCTCGAGTTCGAGATAGGGTCCTGGCGCGACTATTCTTCCGCGATATCGCAGACGCATTCATTCGCCGGCATATCGCAGCCCGTGCAAACGCCGTCTTCAATCACTGCTCCGCAAACACCGCAAGGCGAACATCCACATTCCTGACACATAATAATACCCCCATATTTGTGTTGTTAGAACGTCAGTTGAAATCCTCCGTAGAGGAATATTTCGTCTACTCCGCAGTTGCTGTCGTCGTTTATTCCACCGTTTGAGATGTGTACGTATTTTGCACCGAAGAGTAGTTGGCTGCTATTGCCGGTGTTGAATCTTACTCCGAATCCGCCCTGGGGTCGCCAGTTGAAGTGCGAGCCGTCTCTGGGCCAGCTTTTCGACCCGGCGTACTGCATACCTCCTCCGAACGGCTGGAAGGCTATGCTCAACTCTTTGTAGAGGCGCCTCTCGAACGAAGCGCCAATGGTGTACAACTCGCCCTGCTGGTCTGCAAAAGTGGCGCCTGCGAAAATGTCCGTAGTCCACGCCGGCGACTGGCTGTCGCCCGACGACTCCAACGCTCCGGAGGCTCGCCCCGGTCCTTCGTTGCCTGCGCCTGTATATGAAAGCTCGGCCGTCTTGTACCGCCGAGTCAATCCCAAGCTGTCACGCGGCAATACGAGCGGCATGATAGACTCGGCGATAGAGGCATGATCGACCTGCGCCGATGCCTGCTCGAAAGACGGCGCACGCGCAGAGTCCGATAGCGGCGTTTCAATGGTTCCCAGCAAGTCCCTCGGCTTGCCGGCGGGCTGTTCGTCCGATAAATTCTGGCTTGGCGAAGCCATTTCAAGGAATAGACACAATACGGTTAAGATAGCGATTCTCAGGACGAGTCTGTTCATACTACAATTTGCCCCCAATGCTATCTCTAAAAACGATGTAGCCCGATTCAGGCTGCGGAGTCTCTGCGACGGTCTGCCCCCATAAGACTGGCTCCGGCACTGCGGCCCGACATGATCCCTGCCGAGGCGCGATTTATTTTACATATCTATCGTCTGATAATACGTCCAAGTTTAGAGCAATTTCCTGAATTGACGAAGAATTGCGAACAAGAATCCCAAAATAGCAAGTCCATGGCCCGGGGATAATTAAAGGTCGGACATGCTGTGTAGAAAACCTTGTATCACGGTGCGGACACACCCACAGGCAGGTTTGCGGGCGCCACTCGGAAGCCTGCCTGCGTGTTGGGTATCGCCCGTAAGCTTTGCTTGCGGATGATCGTGCCGCCGGCGAGGTGTGCCGTTGCTACACGGTCAGTTTCATTTTTCTCAGGTTCTTTAGACAGCGTTCGACGCACTCCAACGGCGGATAGGCGTCGCTTTCGTACTCTACGATGTACCAGGCGGTTTTACCGACCGCCTTGCAGAGTGCGAAGAAGGCCTTCCAGTTGATGTCGTCTTCGCCGATGAGGGCTTTGCCGTTTTTCTTGCTGAACGCCTTGACGTGCACGGTGATCGCCCGGCCGGGGTACTTGTACAGGTACGGCAGGGGGTCGGCGCCGCCGTGGAGGGCGTTGCCGGTATCGATCTGCATGATAACGTCGGCGCTCGTATTGCTGCAGAAGGTGTCCCATGGGAGCTTACCGTCGATCGCTTTGAACTCGGCACTGTGATTGTGGTAGCCGACGCGCATGTCGTGCGGCTTGACCTTTTCGGCGAGTTCGTTGAAGAGCTTTGCCGTTTCGAGCCATGCCTCGTGCGAGCCGCGGTATTTGGCGGGCAGGCTGGGCACGATGAGGTACTTGTTGCCGATGGTCTTGTTGTACTCGATGGTCCCGGCGAGGTTATCGCCTAACAGCGTGTCGAGTTGGGTGTGGGTGCCGCAGCAGAGCAGGTTGTTGTCGTCGAGCAGCTTTCGCAGGTCTTTTGCGCTGCGGCCGTAGTAGCCTGCAAACTCCACCGCGGCGTAACCGATCTTAGCAACCTTGGCTAACGTGCCGGGCAGATCCTTGCCGCAGTCGGCGCGCACCGAGTAAAGCTGGAGGCCGAACTGGAGTTGCTTGGATATCCTTCTTTTCGCCTGAGCCTGAGTTTTTTCTTTCGGTGTCGCAGCAGCGGCGTGAGAGGTGAGCATTGCGGCGGTAGTCGCCGTTGCCGCCATGAAACCTCGTCGCGAGAATAACTGTGTGTTTTGTGATAACATCTGACTCTCCTTCCTGTGTCTGTTCTTATTTGCATTGCCGGCGACCCCAGCCACTGAAATCAGGGGTCGTATGAAAAGACATTATACATTATAGACCACAGATGCGGCCGGTGGTGATTATAATCCACCCGCCGGCGCCGTTTTGGTGCCAAAATTTCCGACCGCTATCGCCCAGTCCGAGGTGTGGCCAAAATTAATCTTCCGCCAGCCTTCGGACATGCTGGGCTTACTGATTTCGCTGTATTCATTCCTCGCATCCACAACAATTACCTGCCGGGATCCGGGCATACCGCCGAGATTAATCTCTACGCTGCCGGCATTTTCTACAAAAAATACGAAATTCTTAAAATCCTTTGTGCGCAGGCAGTAGCCGGCGCTTTTACGGACGCGGCCCGTATCGACTGCCATGTCGAACATGAAGCGGTCTTTCGCCCAGAAATCCCTGAAGCAGCGGAAGGCGCGTTTCAGACTGTCCGGATGATAGCCACAGCCGCATTTCTGGCTGAACGGGCCGTAGCTGTTAAATCTTACGGAAAAATGCCCGAAAAAACCGCCCATGCCCCCGGCCATTTGTTCCCGCCAAATCAATCTTCTGCTGCCGTCTTCATTTAACCGCGTCTGCTCGGCGCTGCTCAATTTCACAGGCCAGCAGGCATAGCCGTCGCTCATGCCGTACTGGTCCGGACCGTCGCCCGGCTCCCGGCCCGAGCGTGGATCAACATACTTAAACCTGTTATATGTATGCCGCTCTTCGTAAAGGTGGGGTTTCGAGCTGTCGCTGCCAACGTCATTTCTTATTTCCTCATATCCCGAAGGACCATTGTGGGAAGTGGTCAATTCATAGCTGCCGCTGAACCCGGCGGAGGAATTGATAGCAAAGGCGCTGTTATTCCAGCCGCGGGCGCAAAGCATATGATTCCAGCCCATCCGGTCATTCAGATATTTCGCCCACTGGCTTGTAATCGATTCGGGGTTCGGGAGTTCGTTGGTATCAAATCCGAAGTTCATGCACCAGCCGGGCAGTGGTCCGAGTCTGGCTGCAATATAACGCATCAGGCGCTTATGGTCATTGCCTAACACGCCGCCGGGCAGGAGATTCGGAGTCTGCCTGCGGCCTTGATCACCCCAGGCCCAGATGTGCGTGCGTCCGCCACGCTGGTGCGCATATTCGATTGCATATTCGAGAGCATCGAATACGTCCGGATCGGGTGCGGTAAGATCACTCGAACTGACCATACTCCTGTCCAAAGCGCCTTTCTTAAACCATGAATAAAACATGGCGACAAAATAAACTTGAAAGCCGTTATCCACGGTATCATTCCAATAGCTCTCGATCAGATGCTTTCTATTTACGGGGTCGTCCCAAATGCGGGATGAATGGTTATACTGCTGCTCGTAGTCCTGCTGGTTCATGTATACCTGGTACACATAGGGCTTCAAGTCCGTGTCATCACGGTCCATAATCGCAAACTTGTTTCCCTTGTGCGTCAGGAAGCCTTTTATCTTCGGGTCCGGATTAGGCTTGACTGTCACTTGCCCCTTATAACCATTCAGTTCCGGGTCACGGCTGGCGGTGGTGAAGGTCCATCGACCGGTTCGAGTACCTGTAAAACGGAATTTCCAGGTGTTAGAACTGTCATAGAACATTTCGGTTGTGTGGGCCGAACCAGTATCTGCATGGGTAAAAGTAACCTTGGCCACAAGATCATAGGGATTCGATACCGCCCAGGAAGAATTGGTGATTTCCCATTCCTGCACTTCCCACATCTTGCAGGTCTTGCTGCCGAGATCCGCGGCGGAAATGCTCGTTTGCATTAAGAAAGTGGGAATAATTGCCGCAAGCACCAAGGCCAACTTTGATTTCCCATATAACTTCATAAAACAGTAGTCCTTTCGCAGATGTCATGTTAAAATTCTTGAAAAGTATTACTCGATGCGATCAGGAATCGCATCCAATATTTCTTTTAGGTATTGTTCCGCCGCTTGGCTTTGAGCGAATTTTCGGAAGGCATCCAGCATTTTGTTGGCTTCTTTAATGGACTTATCCACCTTTGTCCGCCTGCCGTTGACGGTTATGTAAATCGGGCTTGTATGAGCGAAACGCAGGCGGCAAGGATCTCTTTTAAAAAGTCCTGAGCCATGGCGATATTTTTCAAGCTGTTCATCGGGCAGCAGCATATCCTTTTCGGTGCAGCGGGCAACTATCCAGGCGGACCGCTTTAATTTGAGTTTAACGGATATTTTAGCCTTAGTTGGTGAAAGTTCGATATTGGTAGTCGCCGGTATAACCTGTCCGTTCATTATGATTTCCAGTGTTTCAAGCGGCTGCTGAGAAATTGCCTCTGCTGTGAAGGTGATTTCTTTGCCGTCGTCGTTCAATTCGATTGTATCGCCTGGCCTGTTGCCATCAGACGTCTTCAAAAACAGCATCGGGCCGTTGGTGACAAAGTTTTTACCTTCGCCCCAGGCCTTGAGAAAATCGGCCATCGACGGATTCTCGCCGGCACGCACATAAGCCCTGTTATAGCCGATGGGAGTGCTTTTTGCACCGATGGCTGAACCCGCTCCGGCGGCGAGCTTCAGGCCGCAGTTAAGCAGTCTGTAATAAGTGTCGGTATTCATCTGCATCATACCTTCAGGCGTATTGGGATAGTCTTGGAAACCTTCGATATTGAGCAGGTTGGAATAATTTTTTCTCGGCTGAAATTTATGACGGTGAAAATTGTTATTGCACACATTGACAACATCAACATAACCTGCCAGGGCATCAATAAGGACTTGACGCGACCAGCCGCCCTGATAACAGATAAGAGCTTTTTGCCGGCGGGCGCGTTTGACAAACTCAAGATTCGAACGCTTCGAACCGCCTTCAAACTCCACGGTACTTCTAAGACCGATTACATAAACAGCACCCCATGCATCTTCCTTCTCACCGCAAAAAACCGCTGTTGGTACTGTCACATTCGCAAACTTCAAATCCTGTATCCATTGACTGTCCTTAGGAAATTTAATCCTTGGGCTGTTCCACCACGATAGAATCGTCGCAAAGTTAAGGTCCTCGGCTGCCGCCATTGCCGCCACCTTGTCGAGTGCTATGTGAACATGGTTTTCACTGCTGACATAGCCGAGTTCTTTCATATTGACCCATCGCTTCATCTTGACGGTATGATGAGTGGTATTATCCGGCGCAGCCGTTATGTTTACCATAATGGGGTGGTATTCAGTACCCCGCTCGGCGCGGAGGTTAATTGTGCCGGGTGATACTTTTAACCGGGTAAACCCCTCGCTTACGAACCATTTGTCCGCACCAATCGGGACCACAACGGCGCCGTCCGGGACGTAATCTTTGCCGCTTTCGTCGCGAAGCCGAATCCTTACAATCGCTTTACCGCCGGTCGCGGCATCAATTACAGTCAGTTCCAGAACGGACTGTGTATCCGCACAAGAAACATTAACCGTCCCTGAAATAATCAGCAACAAGAGTATTCTAATAATGGAGTTTATTGGCATCTGGGATTTCCCATATAACTTCATAAAAAGCACTCCTGCATGCTGCGACCTTCATAATACCTACTGCCCCACCCGCTTTATATACACCGCCGTTTCGGTGCCGATTCCGCTGGGCGTGGGCCAACTTTGATTCGAGGCGGCGACTTTCAGTCCTGTCTGCACGACTTCCTTGCCCGTGGCGCAATCGAACCACCGAAAATCATATGTGCCCGCTTTGACGTTTCTCAGCCCGATCTTGCCGTCTGAATTCGGAGAATATGCGATATAGCTTTTTCCCGGCCGAGCCAGGACATACTTTGTCGCTGCAAACGCCAACTCATCGTGCGGCGACATTGTGTCAAAATCCGTCGATTCGAAGAACCGAACCAGCCGCCCGCAATCGGCCAGATCGCTTTGCGGAGTGCTCGCAATGTCCATGTCCAGGACCATTACGTAGGCGCCGCCCATTGCGCACGCCCAGTTTCGAAGCCTCAACTCCTTACCCGTCCCGTTGTCGGCGCATTCGCTCATATTCAGGCTATACCGCCCCTTGGCTGCCGAATACGCCTTCACCATCCCCGCATGAAGTTCCTCTGCTGTCCCGACGTTGTACTGAATTGCGAACTGATCGATATTTGCATCGTCGGCAAATTCTGCGAAATCCAATCCGTTGTTCTTATGCACCGCAATCGCATGATCGTTGTCGTCCGCCGCGCGAATCACCGCCGCAATGCTGCTCACCCGCCGGGCGCTTAGCCGTTCTGCATACTCCTCGGCGACACACCATATCAGATTCCTGTGATGCTCGAACCGATCCACCAACCCCCGCAAAAACACCTTTTCATCGGCGCCAACCACATCGCCCGTATTCCAGATCCGCGCACTATCGTCATAGATAAAAAAGTAAATCACAATCTGCGCCTCATCCATCGCATCAAACCACTGCTCCCACTGATCCAGCAGCTTGGCATTAAGCCCTCTGGCAGGATCGTGCCCGACAAACGGGTTATGCGTTTTATCCCCGTCCCCGCCGTGCGACCGCACCGCCATAAGATAGATGCAGTTGGCCCCGGTCGGTTTCAACTTCTCTATCAGTTGCATCTGATCGCCGTTGCGCGTTCCATCGGCATTGAGCTTGCCTCGATAGAGAAAGCCCTCCGGATCGCCCGGCCCGCACATAAAAAGCGCCCCATTCCCCTGTCGCTTGAGCCACCGCGGATTCTTCGGATCGACGATAATTTGCCCGCTATTCACCTGCGGCTTTTGCACGGCATCGCCAATTAGCTTGAGTGCTTCATTGACTTTAGCATGCCCCTTAATCTTGCTGTCGTTCCAGGAGACTATCAAATCAAGGCTCGGCATAACGACCATAGCCCGAATATCGCCGTGCCCGAAACACCCATACACGTCAGTCGCCGCGTCGGGCCAGTTTCGCGTGCCGTCGCGTCCGAGGCCGTTGATCCACCAGGCAAAACTGTAATTGCCGTTATGGTCGCACTGATTATTGCCGCCGCCGATTGAGCGCTGCCCCTTAATCATCTCGCCTTTTGCGCCTTTTGTCCGCGGTATTGAAATCGGCAGCGGTGTGCTTACCGCGGCGGCGGCAGTTTCAGCATCGATAAGCTGCTTGCCGTTCCACTTGCCCTTACGCAGATACAACAGCCCGAAACGCGCAAAGTCCCGCGGGGAAATCGCCAGCCGGCCGGGCCTGTCGCCGGTTCCAAAGGCCATAAATGTCGGCTTATCTTCACATCCCAACAGGTCCGTCAGCCCCGGGCTCAATACTTCGCTATCGACCTTCTCCCAACTCGTTCCATAGACCTTCACAAACAGGCTGTCAAACAGCAGCGCCATATTCCAGTCGCTGTAGTCAAACGCCCGCCCCGGCCGCTCCCGCACGCCGTAGCATGAAATCTGATTGCACAGATGACGCCATGTAATCTCACGATCTTTGTACCCGAGATTCTTATTGAGCCCTCTCAGCCTCGGCTCGACCTTGTAGACCGGTTCATCGATGCTCTTTATCTTTCCATCTTCGACCGCCTTGAGCAAAAAGTGGGTATAGAGCGGTTTTACCGCCGAGGCGACATCCTTTCGCCGGCTCGCATCGCCCCACGTATATACCATGTACCCATGCCGCACGACGCATCCGAACCCTCCCGAATACCTGCTCAGAGCATCGAGCTTCCGCACATCCAGCCCGACGGCATCAGGCTTTTTTACCACCCACTTCTCCTGCGGATAGACAGGCTTAATCCGGCCCGCATCCACAGTGGAAACACCCAGCCACGCACAAACCAGAACCGCCAATGACATGAATCTCACAAAGTACATTTCCAATTCTCCTCAATATTATTCAATCAAGACCACCCTTCGAGTTCCTCAAAAGAAGATGCTTCTCGAACCACGCCACCCAGGCCTTGTTCGCTCGACTGGCGTCGGCACCCCGAAAACCGTGACTGGCGCCCTCGATCACAAGCAGCTCCGATTCGACACCTTTGGCCTTTAGTGCCCCGCACATCTTCTCGCTGTGCCAGAGGGGGACCAGGGTATCTTTGTCACCGTGAATCATCATTGCAGGCGGATCATCGTCGCTGGCATGAAGTAAGGGCGACACGTCATTGGCATCATCAGGATCGAATCGCAGCGCCGGAAAGTTTTTTCGGTAAGGGCTCGTCGGCTTGACATATGGACGCAAATCCGTTGGAGGAAAATACGCAACCACCGCCGCCACCCGGTCGCTTACCCGCAACACTTTGTCTTTCGAATCCGGATCGCCCTCGTCGGACATCGTCCCCAATACCAGCGAGAGATGCCCGCCGGCGCTGAAACCGCACACCCCCAGCCGCTCCGGATCAACGCCATAGTCATCGGCATTGAGTCGCACGAACCGTACACTTCGCCGAACATCTTCCACAATCTCGGGAACAACATACTTTGGGCTGCTTCCGTGCCGGACAGCAAACACCGTAAAACCTTTATCCAGCAGCGGCTTGAACATGCCCATCGCTTGTCGCGGAGGCGCCCATATAGAGAACCAACCGCCGCTAACCATAAAAAGCACGCCCACACCGTTGCCCTGCTCGGGCTGATACACATCCATCGTCAGCGCCATGCCATGCTTGTGACCGTAAACCACATCCGGCTCAATCCGCACATCATCCTGTGCATATAGTGGAGCTAAAGCAACAGACACTATCAATAAGATGGCTTTCAGAACCAGTCGTTTCCTGTCAACACGCTGTACCATATCGTCGCCCTTTCAATTCGTCACCATTTCCTGTATCTGACATTTGACATTTTACTTCATATAGGCTGTTCTTGCAAGCTTTGATACGGGATTTTGCTGTACTCAAGAGGGGGGTAATGGCTGTTGCTTTTGGCTAAGGCGTTTGATACAATTGTTTTCCATGTCGTAAGCAGCGTGATATCCGGATACAAAGCCGCAAAATAAGCAAATTGGAGAGAATGGGATGCAGAAGCCGTATATCAAGTGCAAATCAGTGCTGGGGATGTTCTTCGTATTGTCGGCGGTTGTGTTGGGTGTGGGAGGCCTGGTCAGGCCGCTGACTGAAGAGCAGGCCCGGGAGTACCAATTAGATACGGCTTTCTACAAGAAATGCACAATGGTGCAGGACATTCACACGCGCGAGCAGTTCAAATCGTACGATGCCGGCCTGGCGAAGCTTTGCGAAGATGTGCTGGGCGATTCGAAATGGCGTTTTGTTTCGCCTCGCAAACGCGCGGGAACGGGACATCTGAAAAGATTCGACCCGGCCGCGGCGCCGAAGGTTGAAAAACCCGAGCATATCAAGCAGGCCGCCAACGATTACTACGATAAGTACTGGAAAGACTACTGGCTGCGGCTCTACGACAAATATGGCGTGCAGGTCCCGACGGCAAAAGGCAGCAGGCCTGTACAGGACAAGGATCTCAGCGTACAACTTGCCGAAAATCCGCCCATGGAGGTGATATCAAAGGAGCCTCCGCCGCCTGCGTCTGTTACTGACAACTTCGATATCCGTAAAGGATTCACACTCATCAAAACACTCGACGAGTTTCGCGCTGCGATCAAAAAGGACAACAAGAAAATCCGCATGAAGCCTGGCGTCTACCGCGCAGAAAAAATCGATCCGCCTGTGAACGGTCAGGAGCATATCTTCGCGGTCAACGGCTCGAACAACTATTTCGACCTGCGCGGCGTCGTCTTTGAGACACCGGTTTCGGTACAGGGCAAGCTGTCCGGCAGGGCGCACGTCGCCGATACATGGCATATCAACGGAGCGGGCAATACCTTCGAGGGCGGCTACTTCCGCAATGTCATCGACAAACCGTACCCCCACTACAGGGTCACCGAAAACGAATTCGAGATTTGCAACGACGGCAACACGTTCCTGAACTGCACGTTTGTCATCAAGGGCTCGGTCCCCTACGGTTATACCGATTATTACGGCAAGGGCGGCCCCAGCTTCGGGCGGCTCAATAAGCATTCCTTCATGTCCATCAATCACGCCGGCAACACCAGACTCATTGGCTGCAAGGTCTATATGAAGACGTTCGGCCACTGTGTCCATTTCCACGGAGCCGACGGCGTGTTGATTAAGGGGTGCTATTTCACCGGTACGCTGCGCCCGACCAACGATATCTACAAGGAGAAAGTCGGCAGGGCCAAAGAGTACGACTTCAACGTCATGTACCGCGGCAAGCGACCCATCCCGCGTGACCAGATGATCCCGCTGACCGAAGACGGTGTACGCTCCTATGGCGGCGACAAGAACATCACCGTGATCGACACGACCGTCGAACGGCTGCGAGGCTGCTTCCAACTGCTGTGCGACGGGGATGTGACGTTGGACAACGTTACGGTGCTGGAAGCGGGCGATTTCAGTTACGATCTCAGTTCCGGTGACAAGGGCAAGGTCGTCATGAAGAATTGCCGCGGCGATATCGCCTATAACCCGCTGTTCAACCTCACCCGCGGCCCGACTCCGAAGAATGCCTTCTACGAAGTTACGATTCTAAGTCCCCCAGACGGCGTCAAGCCCACGGAGCGAACGAGCCTCGGCACGATCTGCGGTGACAACTGCACGTTCATTTTCCACGACGGAACTACCGGGGCGCTTCCTGCAGAAGCCAATCGCCTAAGTTGCGGCGGCAAGAGGGGGCTGACCAACTCGACCGTTACCAATTACACAACGGCTAAGTTAATCCTGGACGAGCGGGTGCGCAACTGCACGATCAAATCCGTCGGTCCGGTCCAGGACAATGGAAGAGAAAATACCATCATCAAGATCGCACCTGAGAGGAAAGCATTGCATCCGACTGTCACAGATGATAATGGCGCTGCTGACAACCTGCTTGCCAATTCTTCTTTCAATAGCGGTCAAAAAGCGCCTGATGGTTGGAAATTCCGTGCATGGAAGGATACTCAGAAGAATGCGCAATGGGGCGTTGAACCATCGGGCAGGACCGGTCGCTGCGCGACTATCCGCTCGACAAATGAAAAGGGCGCAGACGCCGCCTGGACAGCGATAGTCACGGTCAAGCCCAACACCTTTTACCGTCTCTCCGGCTGGATCAAGACCAAAGACGTTCGAGGCGCCAAAGGAGCCCTTCTCAATATTCAGAATATGCAGCATGTGAAAACCCGGGCGATAAGCGGAACCCGCGACTGGACACAGGTATCTACTGTTTTCAGGACGGCTGACAATCCGACCCAACTCGAGATCAACTGCCTGTTTGGCGGTTGGGGCGAGTCGACCGGCCAGGCATGGTATGACGATGTTGCACTCGAACCTGCCGACGATTTGATGTCGCTTCACGCAGTGGTAACTATAGATGCCGACACCGAAGCAGAGCGTTATAGTCCGCTGATCTTTGGCGGATTTATCGAACATTTTCACCGTCAGGTCTATGGCGGGCTGTTCGAGCCCGGCTCGCCTCTTTCCGACAAGAGAGGGTTTCGCAAGGATGTCATCGAAGCGTTGAAAGAGTTGAAAATCTCCGTCGTACGCTGGCCGGGGGGATGCTTTGCCAGCGGCTATCATTGGACCGACGGCGTCGGGCCCGACCGTAAGCCAACCCGTGATCCCGTCTGGGGCGTCGAGGACTCCAACAAGTTCGGCACGGACGAGTTCGTCCAATGGTGCCGGCTCATCGGCAGTGAACCGTTTATCTGCACAAATGCCGGCAACGGAACGCCCGAGGAAATGGCTGCCTGGGTCCAATACTGCAACGGCGTCGAAGGCCGATATGCCGAAATACGCGCAGCCAATGGCTGCGACAAACCATTGAATGTTCGGTACTGGAGCATCGGCAATGAGAACTGGGGTGGTCACGAAATCGGCTCGAAAACACCGGCACAATGGGGTCCGCTCGTAGACAAGTCGGCTGGATTGATGCTGACTGCCGATCCGAAACTCACACTTCTGGCAGCTGCCACGTCCAATCGAAAATGGACCCTGCCGCTGCTAAAGGCCGCCGGAGATCATCTCGACTATGTATGCATACATCAGTACTGGTTGGGTAATTGGCAAAAGAACGCAACGCCGGACTACCTTTCCTGCATCATGCTGTCGGAAGGACCCGAGCAGACGATCAAACGTGTGATAGATATCCTCGCCGAAGCCGGATACCGCGGGCGGATCAAGATCGCATTCGACGAGTGGAACCTTCGTGGGTGGCATCACCCGGGCTTTCCGCGTAAAACGGTTGACAGCCATGACGATCCGAAAGCGATTGAGCTGATTGAGGCAAGGGATAAGAACGCGATTGCGTCTCAGTACACGATGGCCGATGCGCTGTTCTCGGCTTCGTTTCTAAACGCCTGTCTTCGTCACGCAGACGATGTCGGCATGGCGAATATCGCCCCGATCGTAAACACGCGGGGACCGCTGTATGTTCACCCCAGGGGCATCGTTAAACGCACGACATTTCATGTGCTGGCGATGTACGCCAACCTGCTGGGCAGCCGTGTGGTCAACTCCACGATCGAGGCGGGAATGGTCGCACACGGTAACAGGTTGATTCCGGTGGCGGATTCAATTGTGACCATCGACGAGGCGGGCACGATCCGGTCGATTGCTCTTGTGAACCGTCACCCGTCCAAAGTCGTGGACTGTACAGTGCTGTTGAAGGACACTTTGCTAAACGGAACGTTCGAGGCAGCCGTGCTCGCCGGCGACTCGCCCGATGCTTACAATGATATCGCAAATCCAAATCGTGTAGTCTGCGAGTCGAAGCAATTGACGTTCCAAAAGAACGTTGTCAAGCTGCCGCCCCATTCGTTGACGGTAGTGAAAATACCGGTGAAATGAATGCAACGAATTAAGAAAACTTAGGTTAAGGAGCATGATATGAACTGTCGCGCTATTGTGAGTCTGCTGGTTGTGGGTGCGTGTGCTTTGAGTGTGGGGATCGGCGTTGTCGGTGCGGGCAAAGCCGTGGAAGATGGATCGGAGATCAAGGCTGTTGTCAAGGATAACAAGGTTGTTGTTACTGTGGCCGGCAAGCTCTTTACGTGTTATAAATTCGGCGCCGAACAGAAGTATCCGTATTTCTGGCCGGTCAACGGGCCTGTTTCGGGCAAGTCTATTACCACTGAGACGTCGCAGCCTTATCCGCATCATCATTCGCTCTTCTTCGGATGCGACAGGGTTAACGGCGGCAACTACTGGCAGGATGTTAATGAGCGGGGGCAGATCGTTTCGCAGGGGCCCAAACTCGTCAAGTCCTCCGGCGACAGCGTGGTGTTTACCGATACCTGCCTCTGGCGACAGCCCGGCAAGGAACCCATCATCCGCGACACTCGCCGGATTACCATCACCGCCCCGGACGCGACGGTGCGAATCATCGACTTTGCGGTTACGTTGGAGCCTCTGGTGGACATTGTAATTCTAAAGAACAATCACTCGCTGTTCTCGGCGAGGGTTGTGTCCGAGCTAAGCGTCAAATCCGGCGGAACACTGATCAACGCCCAGGGCCTGACGGGAGAGAAGGGCACATGGGGCGTCGCCTCGCCGTGGTGCGACTATTCCGGCACGCGAGATGATGTTACCGAAGGTATCGCGATCATGCAGCATCCGGCCAATCGCTGGTATCCGGCGAAATGGTTTACGCGCGATTACGGTTTCTTTTCACCGACCCCGATGTACTGGCTCGAAGGCAACCGGCTTAACATTGCCAAAGGCGAAAAGCTGACATTAAACTACCGCGTAGTAGTCCACGCCGGCAATGTGAAAGAGGCCGACATAAAGGGCGCTTTCGAGCCCTACAGAAAAACAAAATAGCCCGCGCCCGACAGACATGGGCTGGGAGATAATACCGGGAACATTAATTAAGGAGAAGTCGAAAAATGATTATTCACACTGTATCGTCCAGACGTGTTTCTATTTCGTTGCTTGTGTTTGCGATGCTTTCTTTCGTTTTCGTGCTGCCGGAAGCGAATGCGGCTGAGGGGAGTGATGATCTTGCGCTGTGGTATGGCAAGCCTGCCGAGGCCAATAAGTGGTCCCAGCAGGCATTGCCTGTTGGGAACGGCAATCTTGGCGCGATGATTTTCGGAGGTGTCGCAAAAGAGCATATTCAGTTCAATGAGGACAGCCTTTGGATTGGCGACGAAACGGACACGGGAGCTTACCAGGCGTTCGGCGATGTTTTTGTCGAGATGGATCACCAGTCTCCCACAAAATACAGGAGACAACTGGACATCGGCAGAGCCGTGCACACGATTACTTACGAAAACGACGGCATTGGGTACAAGCGCGAATATTTTTCCAGTTTTCCGGCCGGCGTTATGGTGTTTCACTTTACGGCGGACAAAAAGGGCGCCTGTACGGCGACGGTTTCTTTGACGGATATGCATGAGGCAAAGATCGCGGTCGGAGAAAACAGGATTACGGCTTCGGGCTCGCTGGCAGGGTACAAATACAAGAGAAGAGGGCGTATTCCCGGTGAGAAAGGTTACGACATAGCCCTGGATTACGAATCTCAGGTGCTGGTTCTGCACAAGGGTGGAAACGTCAGCGTTGTCGAGGGGCGGAAAATCAAGCTGGACAAAGTTGACGAATTTACGATTCTGCTTGCTGCCGATACCGACTATATCAATCAGCGCGCCAAAGGCTGGAAGGGCGAACACCCGCACAAGCGTATTACGGGGGAGTTGGACTCGGCGTCAAAAAAAGGGTTTGATGATTTGCTGAAGGAGCATGTCGAAGATTACCAAAGGCTTTTCAATCGTTTTGCGCTGGATGTCGGGACGGCATCCAAAGATCGCCTGCTACTACCTACCGATGCCCGCATTGCGGCGTATAAAGCTAATAAGTCTGACCCCGGACTCGAGGAGCTTCTTTTCCAGTATGCTCGTTATCTGATGATCAGTTCTTCGCGACCGGGTTGTATGCCGGCCAATCTCCAGGGGCTCTGGAACTGCAGTAATAATCCCCCGTGGCGAAGCGACTATCACACGGATGTAAATGTTCAGATGAACTACTGGTTCGTCGATCAGGTGAATCTTTCGGAGAGTTTCTTGCCGTTAGCCGAGTGGGTTAATTCCATCCGCCAAGTCCGAAGGGCCGAGACAAAGGCGGCATTCGACAGGCGAGGCTGGATTTGCCACGCTGAGAACGGCATATTCGGTGGTTCGACGTGGAAGTGGTCCAAAGGCGATGCGGCATGGGTCGCCCAGAATATATACGATCATTATCGATTCACGCTGGACGTCGAATATCTCAAAAGCAGGGCCTATCCCCTCCTGAAGGAGTTATGCGAGTTTTGGGAGGATGAGTTGAAAGAGCTTGACGATGGAAGTCTTGTATCGCCTAACGGATTTTCTCCGGAACACGGGCCGAATGAGGACGGGGTATCTTTCGATCAGCAGTTGATATGGGATGTTTTTACCAGTTATATCGAAGCCTCCCAGGTTCTTGATATTGATGACGGTTTCCGTGAAAAAGTGGCTTCAATGAGAAAGCGTCTGCTGTCGCCGAAGATCGGCAAGTGGGGCCAGTTGCAGGAATGGATGGTGGATCGCGACAACCCGAAGGACAAGCATCGCCATCTGTCGCATATGATTGCCCTGCATCCCAGCCGCCAGATATCTCCGTTGACGACACCCAAATTAGCCGAAGCTGCCAAAGTTTCGATGAATGCGCGAGGCGACGGCGCCACAGGCTGGAGCAAGGCGTGGAAGATAAACATATGGGCGCGGCTTCATGACGGAGACCGCGCGTATAAAATTCTCTCCGAGATGCTGCAGGGGAATATTTATGGCAATCTGTTCGATGCGCATCCTCCCTTTCAGATAGACGGCAATTTCGGTTATGCCTCCGGTATATGCGAGATGCTGATGCAGTCGCACATGGGGCAGATACACCTGCTGCCAGCCTTGCCGAGCGCCTGGCCCGATGGTTATGTCAAAGGGATCAAGGCGCGCGGCGGATTCGAACTGGATATCTATTGGGAGAGGGGACAACTCACCAGGGCTCTGATCCGTTCGAACAAGGGCGGCGCGTGCAAGGTTCGATCGGCAGTTCCCATCGCCGTAACATACGGAGGCAAGGCGGTAACCTTGACCGGCGGCGAGAAGGGGCCGGCAACTTTTGAGACTCGGAGTGGAGGTACATATCTGATAACGGTGCAGAAGCATTTTTGACGCAGTATTCGGGAAACTCAAAAAAACTGAAAAAGAATGAACGAACTGAACTGATGGATGTGCTCGAAGCGAATCTTGCCGACAGGCAAAACGTGCTTGCCAGGGACCCGACGTGGGCATTTGCGCTGCAGGGATTTGGCGATTGTGTTCTGGTGGGGTATTTGTTATTCTGTTGGGTTGAAAATTGTATTCTTTTAGAAGGAGATGGAAATGAAAAAGGCCAGCGAAACCAGGACGATAATCCTCTGGATGCTTGTCATGATGATTTGGCCCGGTCTTATCGTGGCTCAATCGCAAACATCGAGCGCCGAGCCGATGAAAGTGGGTTCAGTGGGTGTCTTCCCAAAGGCCTCCGAAGCTGTGGCCGTCACGTCAGGTCCCAAAGAGCATCTTTTTGCCAGCTATTATGGTATCAATTCCTGGAGCGCCGATCAGAGATACGTTACGGTTCTGGAAACGCCGATCAAGTATCGGCTGCCGACCGAAAATGACCCCGCAACATTAGGCTTGGTCGATCTGGAAACGAAAGAGTTCATTCCGCTTACCGAAACACGCGCCTGGAATTTTCAACAAGGCTGCATGGCGCATTGGCTCGGGACATTTCCGAATTCGCGTATTATCTACAACGATATGGTGGACGGGAAATTCGTTTCGATCATTATGGACGTCCACACAAAGCGAAAGATCAAGACGATCCCCTGGCCGGTCGCTGCCGTTTCGCCGAATGGAAAAGAAGCCGTCAGCATAAATTTTTCGCGGCTTCGAACTACGCGCAAGGCTTATGGATATGGAGGCGACGGACAGGATGCCCGGCTATCCGTGCAATTCCCAAAGGACGACGGGCTGTTTTTGGTGGACCTGGCGACAGGCAAGGCGAAACTTCTCGTATCCATTGACGACGTGAAAAATCAGGTCCCCCAAGTCCCGGAAAAGGGGATCGAGTACTTCAATCACGTACTCTTCAGTCGCGAAGGAGGCAAGATATTCTGGCTGGCCCGCGCCACACCGAAGCGCAACAC
>JAGHBX010000369.1 GCA_021160785.1 Planctomycetota bacterium
ATTCGCCTGCGACAGGCGTCTATCGTCTTGACGCTCAGGTCCAGTTGCAGCGCGATTCCCTTGGAACTCTTGCCGTCCCCGACCAGTTTGAGCACTTCGCTTTCTCTGTCCGTCAACATATTCTTCGAAGAGTCCCCGCCGACACGATCCTGTACATAGTCGTCCACCACAATCCGCGTAATCTTCGACGAAAGGTAAATCTCATTGCACATCACCGTAGTTATCGCATTAACCAGTTCCGAAAATGCGTTTTCCTTCAAAACATACCCCGAAGCACCGGCCTTGAGCATTTCAATGATAAAGCCTTTCTTGGAATGCATCGAAAGAGCCACTATCCTGGTATCAGGCTGGTCGTTCACAATCCGACGCGTTGCATCGGCGCCGTCAACACCGGGCATGTTCACATCCATCACCACAACGTCCGGTTCGAGTTCTTTCGTCAGTTCAATGGCTTTCAGCCCGTCGTTTGCCTCACCGACAACCTCCATATCGGAGTTCTTCTCCAAAAGTAAACGCAAACCCTGTCGCATGATTTCATGATCGTCAACAAGCAAAACACGCAATGTCATATATCGGACCTCCTTTTCAATGGTGCAATCAACACAAACGTACTCCCCTGGCCGGGAAGCGATTGGATTTCCATACTGCCGCCGATGTAATCGAGACGCTCACGGATATTAAACAACCCGAAGCCCCCCGTCCGACGCATCGTCAGATCCGTGTGATCCACATCAAAACCCACACCGTCATCACTTACAATTGTGCACACTGACTCGCCAACCCTTTCAATGCAAACGGATACCTTGCCTGCCGCAGCGTGTTTGATTACATTGATGAACAGTTCGCGAATCGACTGGAACAGCAGCACCCGAACATCGTCATCCAGCGGTTTTTCCTGCTGGTCGTCGTAAAACTCGTAATCGATAGAGTGCTGCCGGCAAATCAGGTCGTCAGCCAACTCATCCACCGCCGCCGACAGACCCAGTTTGTACAATGTCGGTGAACTGATATCAAAGGTCATATTGCGCATATCTTCTATGGCCTGGCTCAGCGTTTGGGTCGCCTCGTCAAACAGATTGTTGCCGGCCAGGTTCGAAGATTCCCGGAACAGATCCAGCTTGATCATCGAAAGAGCCAGACCCTGAATAACATTGTCGTGAAGATCCGTGGCGATCCGACGCCGCTCGCGCTCCTCCGCTAACGACAGTTGTGAAGCCTGCGTGCGCAGTCTCTTCTGATATTCCAACATGGCTTCTTCAGCCTTTTTCCGTTCGGTGATGTCCCGGGCGATTTTCGATGCGCCTACGATATTTCCCTCTGTGTCCTGAATCGGGGAGATAGTCAATGAAACGTGTATCCGCCGGCCGTCTCTGGTCATGTGCACCGTTTCAAAGTGGTCTATTCTCTCGCCGCGCTTCAGGTTTTCGAGTATGGTTGCCGCTCCATCCGGATCACCCGGCGGCAGGATTATTGAGATGGGTTTGCCCCGCACCTCGTCGGCGCTGTAACCGTAAATCCTTTCGGCTGCGCGGTTCCAGCTTGTGATCCTGTTGTCAAGGTCTTTGCCGATAATCGCATCATCCGACGATTCCACAATGGCGGCAAGACGCGCAATTTCCGCAATTACCCGTCGACGCTCGGTAACATCCGTTACGGAGATACGAATTCGCCGGCGACCGTTCTTATCGTCCCTCACGACAAAGCTGTCCAATTGGGCGTAGAATTCACAGCCGTTGTCTTTGACCAGTTTCAACGGACACGTCTGAATCGTGCGAGTCTCGACACTCCGGGCGCAGTTGTGAACAAAGATACCCTCGAAGCCCGGGGCGACAAAATCCGTGAACGCCCTTGCCACAAGTGCGTCTCTGTCGACACCAAGCAAGTCCGTTGCCGTGTGATTGGCGTCGGTGATCAGATAGTCCTGATCAAAAGTGAAATAACCCACCGGAACAAAATCATACAGGTCCGAAAGCTTGTCTCGCGACTCTTCCAGTTCGGCCTGGATGCGGGACAATTCCGCATTTTGACGCAACAACTCACCCTGAGACGCATGCAACTCCTCAATAAGCCGCGCAATCTCATCTGCCGACATCTTCCCGATTATCGCCGTGCCCTGTTCCAGCAGTCGCTCCGCACGGTGTCTCAGTTCGTTGGGTCGTTCGTACCAGACTTGTGTATGCTCCATGTCCTATTTCTCCCGGCGTACATTTGTGTCCACCCCACGCTGCTTCCATGGACGTGCCCCCCATAAAGTACCACACCCCGCCCACAATTCAAGCCCCTTTTCTCACATTTTTGCATCTTTCGGATAGTGGATAAAAAAATTCTACTAATAAAGGGACCAGGTCCATTAAATGTCGCCGGCGTGCCAGGACCTATCAATCTGCCGCCCTTGAGGAGGCTAAAGAGGTGCCGCCTTCAGACGGTAGTATAGTTGATTCGGGGTATGGTATGGTATGGCAGGCCTAAGACCCGCTCTTGGCTTATGAGCCGATCAGTGCTCGAAGAAAAATTAAATCCTGGTCCTCAAATTCGGTCCGGCCGGAGACGATTTCCACCATATCCAGCAATTTCAGCACCTCCGCAGGCACTTTGCCCTTCTCCCGGCGAAGATTGATCGGCCCGTCGCCGTACTTGTCGTGCATTTCCTTCAAAAACGTCTTGTCCGCTTCATCCAGGTCATCGGCGTCAATGCTGTTGTAGCCAGCCCACATCTGCGACATCTTTTCCAGGCCGGCAACATAAATCTTCTCACAAAGACAGAATTCCCTTGGCGATCCCAGACCCCACCTGACGTACAACTGACCCTTAAATGCCTCGGCGCCAAGTTCTATCTCCTCTTGGTCATGTTCGGCGGCGTAGATATAATCATACATCCTCACGGCAAAGGCCTTTTCCTGATCGCTGAGGAGTTCGTTGCCCTCAATCGCACGGTTGAACCGCCATTTCGCATCGGCCTGGACATAATCCGAGATCGGCCCCTCACAGATCGGACACGTCAAATCCGGCACGTCAACCACCGTCGAACCACAGCCCTGACAGACATAAAACGCATCGGGAATCTTGGCGCCAATGCCAAAAAACGATTCCAGCGACGAAAGAATCTCTTCGGCTAATTCGCGGTGCTGAACATCCACCTTCCATGCAAGGCTTATATTCTGAATCGCCACGGCATGGCCTTCCGGCTTGATGTGCTCGAGCAGTATCGGGTAACGCTTCTCTAACTTCGGTAACTGGATATTCGTAAGCAACTTCAGGTTGAACTTCGTGCTCGAAACGCGGATGTCGGATTCTGCCGGCTCAACCGGGGCAATTTCCATATCCATCAGCATAACCCCGATGGCCTCTACCCGGATTGACTTCGATATCGCCAGCGACGCATAAAACGATTCGATATTGAACTGTTTCTCCTTGTGAGCCTGCTCAGCACAGGCCCAGTAAGACTGCATCGCCTTGCTCTCATCGGCGTAAAGTAGCTGCAAAACGGCGACTGTCTCGGGGTATTTCGACAGAGCCTCTCCTCCGTATACCCCCGAAGACGCCAGTACACACGACACCAAACAGATAATCAGGCCAGGTTTTCTCATCCTAACTCCCTTCCAGGCTGCATTAGGGAATCTTGTATACAAAAACCATACACTATTTTCGCGCTCCGTCAAGCGAATCATCGATTGAAATCGCTTAATAATCAGCACACCTGTTCTCTTGATTATTACCGGTTGTCATCGACAAAAGTTCATTTTTATTACAAGACGCTTCAATATCCTGAATTATTCCTGAAAATCGGGGATTACTTCACACCGGCATACTATTATCGGAAGTAAAATCAGCCCCTGAAGCAGAAATGGCAGAGCCCCGCAGGGCTCTGCCTTGTTGTTCATGTGGCCCTTCCCGTTATCTTGCTTAGCCGTCAACTCGCCATGTCTCGCTCTTGCGCTCTGCCATGCGTGCAATTCCCGGTTGAGACATTTTGAGGTCGGGCTAACTTAACCGTAATGGTCAGTTTCCAGGGCCACTCTCTACCCAAGTAATCCTACGATATATCGGCACAGTCAGTTCTAAAAGTTGAAATTTTCAGCGCGCGCACAAACACATTTTTGAATGTGTGCATTGAACTGGAAATAGCCGCTATGAAGCAGCGCCCGCCAGACGCTTATCCATCAGCTTCGTGAACGACTTAAACAGATAACCGGAGTCGTGAGGTCCGGGGGATGCTTCCGGGTGATACTGGACTGAGAAAGCATCCATCGCGTCGCAGCAAATGCCCTCCAGCGTCTGGTCATTGAGATTGATATGTGTCAGACGAACATCCTTGTCCTTGAGCGAATCAAGGTCCACGCAAAAGCCGTGGTTCTGGCTGGTAATTTCGATCACTCCTGTCTCCAGATTCTTCACCGGGTGGTTGGCCCCGCGATGGCCGAACTTCAACTTGTACGTCGCGCCCCCCAGGGCAAGCGACAGAATCTGATGGCCTAAGCAGATCCCGAAAATCGGCGCCTTGCCCAACAGTGCTTTGGTCGTTTCAATCGCATAGCTCACCGGCGCAGGATCGCCGGGACCGTTGCTCAGGAAAACGCCGTCCGGCTTCTCGGCAAGCACGTCAGCCGCCGACGTTTGGGCGGGTACGATCTTCACATCACAGCCGTGAGACACCAGCAGCCGAAGGATGTTGAGCTTGATGCCGAAATCAAGAGCGATGACCTTGTACTTCTTTTCTCCCCTGACTTCTTTGCCCGTCAACACGTCCGAGACAGCTTCCGTCCACGGATACGACTGCTCAATCGTGACATCCTGAACAATATCCCGCCCGACGAGGCCCGGATATTCTTCCAATTGTTTTTTCAACACATCGATATCGAGTTCTGTCGACGAGATGATCCCGCGCATGGCGCCTTCCGTGCGGATATGCTTTACGAGTTTGCGCGTGTCAATGCCTTCCAGCCCGACAATGTTGTTAGCGGCCAGGTAATCGCTTAGCGTCAATTCGTCCCGCCAGTTGCTCGGATACGCGCAATTCTCCTTGACGATAAAGCCGCTGACAAAGAGCCTGCGCGACTCGACGTCGCCCAAATTCGTCCCGTAGTTGCCGATCAGCGGATACGTCATCGTAACGATCTGTTCGTGATACGACGGGTCCGTCAGGATTTCCTGATACCCCGTCATCGACGTATTGAACACAACCTCGCCGCACCTGCACCCCCGGGCGCCGAACGAGAGACCCTCAAAAACCGTTCCATCTTCGAGTAATAACACCGCGTCTGCGCCCATGTTTGCTTCCTACTGATAATAAAGTTGAATAGGCTTTACACCCGGCTGGCGCTGCGCCAGCGACCCAATGGCCTTGACCACCGCCTGCCCCCCACGGATCGTCGTCACATAAGGCACCCGGTTGTCCAGCGCCGCCCGCCTTATGCTGAAAGAATCCATGATCGACTGCTTGCCCACCGTGGTATTGATAATCATATCGATCCGGCCGTTGATGATCCAGTCCACAATATTCGGCCGGCCTTCAGTCATTTTCAGCACAAACTCCGACGGGATATTGTTATTGATCAGTTCAATGCACGTACCCTTGGTCGCCACAATCTTGAAACCCTTGTCGCAAAGCCTGCGCGCGATCTCCACCGCACGGGCCTTGTCCTGATCGCGGACGCTGATCAGCACCGTCCCCTCCGTCGGCAAATTGTTGCCCGCCGACATCTGGCTCTTGGCAAACGCCAGACCGAAATCATCCGATATCCCCATCACCTCGCCCGTCGACAGCATCTCCGGGCCTAATATCGTGTCCGTACCCGGAAACTTTATAAACGGGAACACCGCCTCTTTCACGCAGAAGTGGCTGCGATGCGCTTCTTCGGTGAAACCCAGCTCCTCTAATGTCATCCCCGTCATCACCTTGGCGGCAAGCTTGGCTAACGGAACGCCGATGGCTTTGCTGACAAACGGGATTGTCCGCGACGCACGCGGGTTGACTTCGAGAATGTAAATCTCGTCGTCCTTAACCGCAAACTGCACGTTCATCAGTCCCTTGACCTTCAGTCCAAGCGCCAGCAGTTTCGTCTGCCGCTTGATCTCTTCCAGCACCTTTTCACTGATCGATATCGGCGGCAGCGAACACGCACTGTCGCCGGAGTGGACGCCGGCTTCCTCGATGTGCTCCATAATCCCGCCAATCACAACGACCTTACCGTCGCTGATCGCATCGACATCCAGTTCCGTCGCGTCGTCCAAAAACTTGTCCACAAGTATCGGATGCTCGCCCGATACCTCAATCGCATTGGCAACGCACCCCGCCAGCGACTCTTCGTCGTAGACAATTTCCATCGCACGTCCGCCCAATACAAACGAAGGCCGAATCAACAGCGGATACCCCAACTTCTCCGCGATCCTGAGCGTCTCATCGTATGTCATCGCCGTTCCGCTGCGGGGCTGACGCAGCTTGAGCTTATCGACAAGCGCATTAAACCGCTTGCGATCTTCGGCAAGCCCAATGCTGTCGGGACTTGTCCCGATGATTGGAACGCCGGCCGTATGCAGCGCGTCTGCCAGTTTCAGGGGAGTCTGCCCGCCGAACTGAACGATCATCCCGTCGGGCTTTTCGGTCTCCACAATGCTCATCACATCCTCGAACGTCAGCGGCTCGAAATACAGCCGGTCGGATGTGTCGTAATCCGTGCTCACCGTCTCCGGGTTGCAGTTGACCATGATCGACTCGATGCCGATTTCGTCCAGCGCAAACGCCGCATGAACACAGCAGTAATCAAACTCGATACCCTGTCCGATCCGGTTCGGACCGCCGCCCAGGATAACCACCTTGCGTCTCTTTGTCGGATTCGACTCGCACTCATCCTCGAACGTCGAGTAAAGATACGGCGTGCTTGCTTCAAATTCCGCTCCGCACGTATCCACCGTCTTGTAAACCGCCCGAATCCCCGACTGCGCCCTCTGCTTCCTCATGTCGAGTTCGCTCACCCCTGTTATCTGGGCTAAGTAGCGATCGCTAAAGCCGTATTCCTTGGCCTGCCTGAGCATCTCGGCGTCGAGCTTGTGCCCTTTAACCGCCTTGATCTTCGTCTCCAGACGCACGATATCTTTGATGTTGTTGATAAACCACGGATCGATCGCGCACAGATCGAATATCTCGTCCACCGACACGTCCCTGCGAAGCGCCTCGGCAACGTACCATATCTTGTCCCAGCAGTTTATCCGCAGCCGCTCTTTAAGCTCCTCGTCGGTCAAACCCGCATCGATGTGCCTGCCGTCTAATGAATAGCGGTCGATCTCCAGCGACCGAATCGCCTTCTGCAGCGACTCCTTGAACGTTCTGCCGATCGCCATCGCCTCGCCCACCGATTTCATCTGGATCGTCAGTTCCGGACTCGTGCCCGGAAACTTCTCGAATGTAAAACGAGGCCACTTGGTAACGCAATAGTCAATCGTCGGCTCAAAGCACGCCGGCGTCTTCTTCGTTATGTCGTTGTCGATCTCATCCAGTGTATAGCCCACCGCCAGAAGCGACGCAATCTTGGCTATCGGAAATCCCGTCGCCTTCGACGCCAGCGCCGAACTTCGCGACACACGCGGATTCATCTCGATCACATACAGCCTGCCGTTTGCCGGATTGACTGCAAACTGGATATTCGATCCACCCGTCTCGACGCCGATAGCGCGGATAATCTTCAGCGACGCGTCGCGCATGATCTGATATTCCTTGTCCGTCAGCGTCTGGGCAGGCGCCACCGTGATGCTGTCGCCGGTATGAATCCCCATCGGGTCCAGGTTCTCGATCGAGCAGACGATAACGACATTGTCCATGCCGTCCCGCATCACCTCCAGCTCGTATTCCTTCCACCCCACGACCGACTCTTCAACGAGCACTTGGTTGATCGGACTGAGGCTCAATCCCCAGTTGATATAATTTTGATACTCCTCCATGTTGTACGCCACGTTTCCGCCCATACCACCCAGCGTGTAAGAAGGCCGGATGATCGCCGGGAACCCCACGTACTCGACAATCTCGCGGGCCTCTTCCCATGAATGAGCAAGACCGCTCCGAGGTACTTCAAGACCGATCTCTTCCATGATCTTCTTGAAGCGGTCCCTTTCTTCCGCCCGCTTGATCGACTCCAGGTTGGCGCCCAGGAGCCTGACGCCATATTTATCCAACACACCGCTTTCAGCAAGTGCGACAGCCGTATTCAATCCTGTCTGGCCGCCCAAGGTCGGCAGCAGGCTGTCCGGCCTCTCCGCCGCGATGATCTTTTCAACCATCTCCGGCGTAATCGGCTCAATGTACGTGCGGTCGGCCATCTCCGGGTCCGTCATAATCGTCGCCGGATTGCTGTTGACCAGCACAACCTCAAAACCCTCCTGCCTAAGCACCTTGCAAGCCTGTGCCCCGGAATAGTCAAACTCGCAAGCCTGACCGATCACGATCGGCCCCGAACCAATTATAAGTATCTTCTTAATGTCCGTCCGCTTCGGCATCGAAATCCAATCTAAAATCTAAAATCGACAATCTACAATCGTTACCGATAATGGTTCGTTATCGGCATCCGCCTGTCCTTGCCGAACGCCTTCGGTGTGATCCGCACACCCGGCGGCGACTGTCTTCGCTTATACTCGTTGAGGTCCACTAATCGCGCAATACGCTTGACGGTCTTTGCGTCCAGACCCGACGCTGTCAACTCCGCCGGCGACTTGTCCTCTTCAATATAGCCTTTCAAGATCGTATCGAGCAAATCATAATCCGGCAGCGAATCGCTGTCCTTCTGATCGTCTCGAAGCTCGGCGCTCGGCGGGCGATTGATCACGCTTACGGGAATAACCTCGCTGCCCGCCGCCCTATTGACGTGCTCCGCCAACTCATAAACCATCGTCTTGGGAACATCCTTGATCACCGCAAATCCACCGGCCGTATCGCCGTACAGCGTCGAATAACCCACCGCTGTTTCGCTCTTGTTGCCCGTCGTCAGCACCAGATACGAAAACTGGTTCGACAGCGACATCAAAATCGTCCCGCGTATGCGGGCCTGAAGGTTCTCGTAGGCCACACCCTTGTTGTCCCACCCTTCAAAGAGTTTCAGCGTCTCATGAAAACTCCCCAGCGCATCCTCGATCGGCGCCGTATGAAACGACATGCCCAGGTTCTCGGCCGTACGCTGCGCGTCGGTTCGCGTCTCGGCCAGGTTGAATCGCGACGGCATGGTAACACCGACGACATTTTCCGCTCCCAGAGCCGCCACCGCAATCGCAGCCGTCAGCGAAGAATCGATCCCGCCGCTCAAACCGATAAGCACCTTCTCAAATCCGTTCTTCCTCACATAGTCCCGTGTTCCGAGAACCAGCGCCTCATACACCTCGCTCGCCCCGTCGCCCGCATCGGCACAGGGATGCTCAACCGCCGCCGATACAGTCTTAACGGTAACTGTCCCCTCCTGCAGCGCGTCCACATCGACGACGAGCAGATCCTCGTCAAACGCCTTCGCCCGACATGTCACCTGTCCCGACGCATCGACAAACATACTGCGCCCGTCAAAGACCAGTTCATCCTGCCCGCCGACCAGATTGCAGTATCCGACCGCACACCCAAAATGCTTCGCACACCGGCTCAATATTTCCTGTCGCTCCCCGATCTTGCCCAGATGAAAAGGCGACGCCGAGATATTAACGATCAAATCCTTTCTCTTATCTCCCTCCAGGAATTTGGCCAGCCAGTCCAACTGCCAGATATCCTCACAGATCGTCAGCGCAACGCTCACCCCCTTGACCTCAATAATCAAAGGCTCACCGCCGGCGTGGAAATAACGCTTCTCATCGAAAACGCCGTAATTGGGAAGCACGCACTTTCGATAAACCGCTTCCAGCCGCCCGTTTCGCATCACACCCAGAGAATTGTACGCCATCTCATCATGCCACTCGGCAAAACCCGCCACCACCGTAATATCTCCGCAACCCCCCGCAAGCGTCTCGACCGCCTTTTGATTGTCAATGAGAAAATGCTTCTTTAAGAGCAGATCCTCCGGCGGATAACCGCAGATGCACATCTCCGGAAACACAACCATATCGCAGCCGGCATCCGCGGCCCGCTCCACAAAAGCGCCCAGCGCCTCGGCATTGCCCCATACATCGCCCACCACAGCGTTGAATTGTCCCAAGGCGATTCGCAAGTTTACTTTCACACCTTTCTTAACCACTTATCGACCGCCGCCGCCGCACAGCGACCGCTCTCGATCGCCCGAACCACAAGCGATGCACCGCTGATCGTATCGCCGGCGGCGAAAACATCCGGCGCCGTTGTCTGATAATTATCGACCGCTACGTTGCCCCTGCCGTCGAGTTTGAGCCCCAGGTCCTTGATGAGTTTGCTGTGCTCAACATGCACAAATCCCATCGCAATCAGCACCAAGTCGGCTTCCAGGCTAAACTCCGTTCCCGGAATCTCCTTCAGCTTCCATTGCCCGTTTTTCTCGAACCATTCGACTTTCACGCAGTCCAGGCCCGTTACCGAAATATCCCTGCCCACAAACCGCTTCGTCATCGTGCTCCATCTTCGCCGGCAACCTTCTTCATGCGAAGTTGACGTCCGCATTATCCGCGGCCACTCCGGCCAAGGCGTATCCGGAGGCCGACTTTCCGGCGGCTCGGGCAATATCTCCAATTGATGAATCTCCCTGGCGCCCTGGCGCCGGGCCGTTCCCACACAGTCGCTTCCCGTATCGCCGCCGCCGATTACAACGACCGCCTTGTCTTTGGCGTTTATCAGTTCGGTACGCTCAATCTGCTCGCCGCAGTTAAGTCTATTCTGCTGAGTCAGAAAGTCCATCGCAAAGTGAACATTTTCATAACCTCTGCCAACGATATTCAAGTCGCGAGGCTCGCCCGCCCCCATTGTAAGGCAGATACAATCGAACATCTTTCGCAGATAACGTGCTGAAACATCCTCGCCGACCTCGACACCACTCTGGAACTCGACCCCCTCGGCCCGCATCTGATCGAGGCGACGGTCAATCACAGACTTGGCAAGTTTGAAATCGGGAATGCCATAACGCAAAAGCCCGCCGGGCTCGGCGCCCTTCTCGAATACAACAACCCCATAACCGGCGCGAGACAACTGCTGGGCGGCGGCAAGACCGGCGGGACCGGAACCGACAACAGCCACACGCTTGCCGCTCTTCTTCGAAACGAGCGGTTTGATCCACCCTTCAGAAAAACCCCGCTCCACAATCTGATACTCGATCTGCCTGATCATAACAGGCTCATCGTTAACGCCAAGGGTGCAGGCCGTCTCGCACGGAGCAGGGCAAACCCTCCCCGTGATCTCGGGAAAATTGTTTGTCGAATGAAGATTCTCGCAAGCCTGCCGCCACTGACCACGATAGACTAACTCGTTGAACTCCGGTATAAGGTTCTTCAGCGGACAGCCCACCCCGTGACAAAACGGTATCCCGCAGTCCATGCAGCGAGCTGTCTGCTCGATGAGGTCGTCCGGCGTCAGCGCAATATCCATCTCCGCAAAATCCAGCACACGCTCGGCAACGGGCCGATGGCCGACCGCCTTTCGCTTGTATTCCAGAAAACCCCTAATCTTGCCCATAGAACACCTCCTCGGTCGCCGGCGTGGTCTCGGTATGTCGCTGTTCACTGGCTCGCATCCGCTCCAGGGCCTTGCGATAATCTATCGGCGTAACCTTCACAAACCGCCCGATCATATCCTGCCACGAATCGAGAATATGACCGGCAAGTTTGCTGTCGGTCCATTTGCGATGACGCACAATCAAATCATAAAGCACATCCTTGTCTTCGTCCCGCCACACACTCTCCAAATCCACCATATCCAGGTTGCACAGCGTGTCGAAAAGCTGCATCTCGTCGAGCACATAAGCAATCCCGCCGCTCATACCCGCCGCGAAATTGCGGCCGGTCTGCCCCAACACCACAACCGTACCACCCGTCATGTACTCGCAGCCATGGTCCCCCACACCCTCAACTACCGCCACCGCGCCGCTATTGCGAACCACAAACCGCTCACCCGCCATGCCGTTGACAAACACCTCGCCGCTTGTCGCGCCGTAAAGCAGCGTATTGCCCGCTATAATATTCTTCTCCGCAGCAAAAGTCGCTTCGGCGGGCGTCCTGACCACGATCCGTCCGCCGCTTAGACCCTTACCTAAGTAATCATTGCTCTCGCCGATCAGTTTCAGCGTAATCCCCGGCGCAAGAAACGCGCCAAAGCTCTGTCCCGCAGAACCGGTGCACGTAATCTCCAATGTCCCGTCCGGCAGGCCCGCGGGTCCGTGTTTGCTCACCACACGATTGCTCAAAATCGCCCCGACCGTCCGGTGAATATTCCTGATCGGCGTTTCAATACGAACCTTCTGTTTGTTCTCAATCGCATCGCCCGCCTTTTCCAGAAGCGACCAGTCAAGATTGTCGTCGATCTTACTCGGCTGCGATGCACACAATCGAATCGATCCGCCCTCCGGCGGTTCAACCCTGGCGAATAAGCCCGAAAAATCCAGACCCTTCGCCTTATAATGCTCAATCGCCTTTCGCTTCTGCAACCGCTCGCTTCTGCCCACCATATCCTCGAAATTACGAAAGCCCAACTGAGCCATAATCCGCCGAACCTCCTCGGCGACAAAGAACATGAACCGCTCGATATACTCCGGCTTGCCTGCAAAACGCTTTCGCAATTCGGGATCCTGCGTTGCAATCCCGAACACACATGCCCCCTCATGACATTTGCGAAGCAGCGTACAGCCCAAGGTGACCAGCGCCGCCGTTCCGAAACCGAATTGCTCCGCACCCAACAGCGCCGCGATCACCACATCCCGCCCCGTCTTCATCTGTCCGTCGGCCTGAACGCGGATACGACCGCGAAGACCGTTAGCAACCAGTACCTGCTGCGTCTCGGCAAGGCCCAACTCCCACGGACAGCCCGTGTGCTTGATCGAAGATAATGGACTTGCGCCAGTCCCCCCGTCGTGTCCGCTGATCAGGACCTCGTCGGCATTACCCTTGGCGACACCAGCGGCAATGGTCCCCACCCCGACCTCGGCAACCAGCTTCACCGAGACCTTCACGCCAGGATTGCTGCATTTCAAATCGTAGATCAACTGCGCCA
>JAGHBX010000670.1 GCA_021160785.1 Planctomycetota bacterium
CCGTGTCTCGGTCGGAAGTATTGAATGCGGCGCGTGTTCGGCCGGGGCAGTCATTTAGTAAGGTTGCGGTGGCGGAGGGTGTCGAGCGAATTTCGGACCTCAAGGGAGTCAGGCTTGCCGATTACAGGGCGGCGGCGGTGGGCAACCAGGTGAAGCTCACGTTTATAGTGGACGAGAGGAACCTTGTTCGCTCGATTGTCTTTCAGGGCAACGAGGCTTTCGGCGAGAAGAAGCTTTTGAAGGAACTGGATTTCAAGAGGGGCGACTATCTGGATGAGTTGAATGTTAACGGCGGCGCCGAAGCGATTGAGCGGTTATATCTGGAGAAGGGTTATTCGTCGGTCAGGGTAGAGAAGGACGAACAGGAGCTTTCCTCCGGTCGGGTTGTTTACAAGATCGAGGAAGGTCCTCGGACGACGATCAAGGAAGTTAATTTTGAAGGGAATACCGCATTTACGGCCAAGGAACTGCTCAAGGCGATGAAGACCAAGCCGAAGAAGTTTTTGTTCTGGCCGGTGCGTTACAATGCCGAAGATGTTGCCGCCGACGCGGACAGGCTTGTTGATATCTATCAGGAAAGAGGATATCTCGATGTGAAGGTGATTGCCGAAGCCGAGTCCGGCGCTGATGGGCGATGGGGTTATGTGACGTTTAAGATAGACGAAGGGCCTGTATACATTGTCGATGAGATTATCATGTCGGGCAATCAGCACTTCAGCGCCGACGAGTTGCGGAGTGAATTAAAGCTGCAGGTGGGCGATTACTACAGCCAGGACAGGGCCGATTATGACGTCAAGCATATTCGCGGTCGGTTCCTCGAGTCGGGCTTTGTCGATGCGACCGCCGCGGTGGGGCGGACATTTTCGGCGAGTGCGAAGGTGAAAGTCGAGTTTACTATTTCTCAGGGTGAGCGTTTCAGGATCGGTCTGATTGATATCACGGGCAACGAGATGGCTCACGATCGGGTGATGCGTCGGATCCTGGACGAGGAGGGTTTCAGTCCGGGCGAGTGGTTTAATGCAGATCTTGCCCGTGGCGACGGTACGGGTGATCTGGAAGTTCTGCTCAAGCGGATGGTGTATACGACTTCGGCGACTATCGAGCCGATGGGCGCCTCGCCGGGTCGTCGGGATGCGCGTGTCACGATTGAGGAAGGCCAGACCGGCTCGATAATGTTAGGCGCCGGCGTGACCAGCAACCAGGGTTTAATCGGCGAGGTGAGATACGACGAACGGAATTTTGACATTATGAACTGGCCGAAAAGCTGGAGCGATGTGGTCGCGGGTAAGGCGTTTCGCGGTGCGGGTCAGCGTTTGCGTGCATCGGTGAATCCCGGTACGATTGTCAGTAGGTTTTCGGTGAGCTTTACGCAGCCTTACGTGTATGACAGGCCTGTTTCGTTGGAAACGGCGATATCGGGTTATGAGCGTTTTCAGGAGTCTTATGACGAAAAGCGGCTGAAGGGTTATCTGGGTTTCGAGAAGCGTTATCCGAACAAATGGCGTCGTGGTTTTTCGTTCAGGGCCGAAAGCGTCGAGGTGTTGGATCTTGAGTTTGACGCTCCTCAGGAGATCAGAGACGTCAAGGGCAACAACGATCTGGCGGGTGTGCGGGTCTATATTCGCCGGGACACGACCGACAATCGTTTTCTTCCGACGAAGGGGTACAATTTCAGCGCCGGTTACGAGCAGGTCGGCGGCGATTTTACATTTGGGGTGGTCGACGGGACACATCGCTGGTATAAGACCCTGTATGAGGATCTGGCGGAGCGCAAGACGGTTTTTGAGTTGAAGCTTCACGCCGCGACGGTGATTGGCGATGCGCCGCCGTTTGAGAAGTTTTATGGCGGCGGCACGGGCTCGATACGCGGTTTTGAATATCGAGGTGTGAGCACCAGAGGACTTCAGACAAATGTCGCCAATCCTCAGCGGAAGGATCCGATCGGCAGTGACTGGATTTTCACAAGCAACGCCGAAGTTGCAGTTCCGCTTGCAAGCGAGGTTTTTTCGGCCTTGTTTTTTGTCGACACCGGTATGATCGAAACCGGCGGGGTGAGGGCGTCGGTGGGTACGGGTTTGCAGATAATGCTTCCACAGTGGTTTGGTCCCGTGCCGATGCGGTTTGAGCTTGCCGTGCCGTTCATGGATGAAGAAGAGGACGAGACGAAGGTGTTCAGTTTTTCGGTTGGGGCGTTGTTTTGATTTGTGTTTGATATGATTTTGTAAGGCGAAAGGTTTGATTATGAAGAAGAATAACATAGTGGTTCTGGTTGTATTGGCCTCACTGATTGCGGTGTGCATCGGTTACAGTCGCGGCTGGGCGCAGGCGTCCATGCAGATTACTCCGGCGAAGGTCGGTGTGGTGAATGTTGACCTGGTGCTGAAGAACAGCCGCAAACACGCCCAATGGCAGAAGCGTATGAATGCCGAGGAGGCAAGTTTTAAGGCGGAGGTGGCGAAGTTGGAGGCCGAGATGGACGCAATCCTCGCGGATATGAAGACCCGCAAGGCCGGCAGTCCCGATCATATGAAACTGATGGAGGAGGGGATGACAAAGAATGCGGCTGTGGATTCGAAACGCAAATTTTACGACCGAAAAATGATGCTGGAGGTTCAGAATTGGACGGAGAAACTTTACAATGAGATTCGTTCGATTGTAGAGAAGACGGCCAAGGCGCGCGGTCTGGATATTGTCCTTTCCGCCGACGAAATCGATTTTCCGGCGGCTGATGTGAGAGACCTGCTCACGATTATCAAAACGAACAAGGTTTTATATCATTCCAGCAGGATCGATATCACCGAAGAGGTTCTGGCTCAACTGGATTCGGCGCTGTAGCGGTGTTTTTTTAGATGGATGACGAACAAGATAAAGCGGTGTTTACGACGACGGAGCTTGCCGGGCGTATCGGCGCTGAGCTGCACGGCGCGGGCGATGTGTCGATCCGTGGGGTTAACGCCGTTGAATGCGCCGGGTCGGATGATGTTTGTTTTGTGATGTCAGCGAGGCATGCGAAGTTGTTGGCGGATTCGGAGGCGGCTGCGGTGATCGTTTCCGAGAAGCTGGAGGGGGCCTGCATTGTACAGCTTGTCGTTGGAAATGTTGACGCGGCTCTGATAGCGGCATTGGGTCTGTTTGCTCCGAAGCTGACGCCGATGGAGGGTATTCATCCGACGGCGGTGATAGAAGACAGCGCCGTCTTAGGTTCGGGGGCTGCGGTTGGCTGCCATGCGTATATCGGTCATAATGTGCGTATTGACGAAGGGACGATCATATCGGCGGGGTGCATCGTCGGCGAGAATACGACGATCGGTTCGCATTGTCGGCTGGACGGCAATGTGGTGGTCCATCATAACTGTCGAATCGGCGACCGATGCATAATTCAGGCCAACACGGTTATCGGTTCGACCGGCTTTGGCTATTCGTTTATCGAGGGCGAACACCGGTTGGTTCCGCACAATGGCGGTGTGGTGATTGAAGATTGCGTCGAGATAGGCGCCAACAGTTGTGTTGACCGGGCGAAGTTCGGAAACACGATTATCGGGGCGGGCAGCAAGATTGACAACCTGGTTCAGATCGCGCATAATGTTGTCATCGGCAAGTGTTGTGTTATTGCAGGTCAGGTCGGGGTTTCGGGTAGTTGTGTGCTCGGCGACGGTGTTGTCATTGGCGGCGAGGCTGGTCTGGCGGATCATATAAATATCGGCGCCGGCGCAATGGTTGGGGCCGGGTCCGGCTTAATGAGAGATGTTCCGGCAGGCGTCAAGGTTGTGGGTTATCCGGCGAACGATATGAACGTGCAGCTTCGTGTTTGGGCTTTGCAGCGACGGCTGCCCGATATGGCCAGGCAGTTGCGCGAGGTTGTGGCGGCGGTGAAGAAGCTCGAGGGACGTATGGCCGACGGGTGATGTTGGTCTTTTGAAGCAAAGGATGCAGGAAGCGATGTTTGGAATCGGCAGGTACGATGCTGCAGAAGACAATAAAAGACGAAGCCAGGCTTTGCGGCAAGGGCTTGTTTGGCGGCGAGGAAGTGAAGGTGATATTTCGACCCGCCGAAGCCGACACTGGCGTCATATTTATACGTACGGATCTCGCTGAGCGTGTAGTGATTCCGGCGCTTGCCGCCAATATCGCCGAGATGGATCGGCGGACGGCGTTGAAGAACGGCGAGGCGAGTGTGGAGACGCCGGAGCACTGCCTGGCGGCGATCAGTGCGCTGGGCATAACGAATATTATCATCGAGGTGGCCGGCGGCGAACTGCCCGGTTTTGACGGCAGTTGCGAGGCTTATTTCAAAGCACTGTTGGAATCCGGCATCGTTGAGCAGGACACCGAGTGCAAGGAGCTGGTGATCACGGAGTCTGTGAGCATCACCGAAGGCGACAAGTCGATATATGCGTTGCCGTATAAATCCGATTCGCTGAACATCACGTATGATCTGGACTATACGCAGTACGAGGGGATCGGCAGGCAGCTTTATACATGCGAACTTTCGCGCGAGAATTTTTCGAACAATCTCGCCAGGGCTCGTACGTTTGTTCTGGAGGAGGAAGCACGTCTGCTTCAGGAGCAGGGGATCGGCGCACATCTCGGTCCGGAGGACATTCTCGTGATCAATTCGGAAGGTCCGGTTGATAACAGTTACCGTTACAGCGACGAGTGTGTTCGGCACAAAATTGTGGATTTGATCGGCGACCTGATGCTTGCGGGTCGGCGGATCACGGGTCGGATTGTAGCGTACAAGAGCGGTCATGCGCTGAATCAGCGTCTGGCGCGTCAGCTTGTCCGGATGGCCGAGCAGGCCGATCGCAAGGTCGCTTTGCCGACGGAAGCCCTGCTGGATATTCGCAAGATTCAACGTATCCTTCCACACAGATATCCGTTTTTGCTTGTGGACAAGGTTGTCGAAATCGAAGGTGACAAGCGCATTAAGGGTATCAAGAACGTTACGTACAACGAGCAGTTTTTTCAGGGACATTTTCCGGGTACGCCGACTATGCCGGGCGTTTTGCTTGTGGAGGCGCTGGCGCAGATATCGGGCCTGCTTTTTGCACAGAAGCTGGAGTTGACGGGTAAATTGGCCGTATTGCTTACGATGGATGCGGTGAAGATACGCAAGTCGGTTGTGCCGGGCGACCAGGTTGTTTTGATGGCCGAGGTTTTGAAGGTGCGTCGCCGCAGCGCGAAATGCCAGTGTACGGCGATGGTTGGCCAGGACATTGTGGCCGAAGCGATGTTCAAGTTTATGCTTGTGGACGAGGACATGGTTTGAGTCGGTCGATAAGATTTATTTAAGGTGTACAGGAGGTCAATGACGGTTTATGGGCGCCAAGATACATGCCAGTGCGGTAATTGCCGAAGACGTGGAGTTGGGCTCGAATGTTGTTGTGGGTCCGTATTGTGTGATCGACGAGGGTGTGGTAATCGGTGAGGGGACGGTTCTGGACGCCAATGTTGCTATCGGAAGAGGCGTCAGGCTCGGAAAATGCAATCAGTTGTTTTCCTGTTGCGTTCTCGGCAGAGCGCCGCAGCTTCTCGGGTTGGATTCGGATACGCCGATCGGGGATCTTGAAATCGGCGACAACAACGTCATTCGTGAACACGTGACGATTCACCCGAGCATCTATCCGGATATGTCGACTAAGGTGGGCAATGACAATCTGCTGATGGTGGGGGTGCATCTCGGGCATGACTGTATTCTGGAAGATAACATTGTCATAAGTAATTACTCGCAGATCAGCGGCCACTGCAAGATCGAGACGGGTGTATGGCTAAGCGGTATGGTTGCGGTTCACCAGTTTGTGACGTTTGGCAGGTGGTGTTACGCGGCCGGTTTTTCGGGTGTGAATCACGATGTTCCGCCCTTTGTGATTATCAGCGGGCATTATCCCCCCGAAGTGCGTTCGGTCAACAAGCGTGGACTGCATCGTGCGGGGCTGACGCCGGAGCAGCAGGATTCGATTATGCATGCGTTCAAACGCATCTATCGCGGCGAGGGCCCGCTGCTGGACCGGGTCAAACAATTAGCCGCCGAAGACGGGCTGGATGATAATGTTCGCGCCATGATCGATGCGATTATGAGGAGCAGCGAGCATCGCTTCGGCAGGTACCTGGAATCGCATAGGGACCAGAATCATTAAGAAGAGCAAGATGAAAAAGATACGAACCGCCGTTGTCGGCGCTGGTAAAATGGGAGCGATCCATGCGAAGGTTTACGATCAGTTGGAGGATTGTGAACTTGTCGCGGTGGTGGACGTGGACAAGGCCAGAGCCGATGCACTGGCGGAAGTGTACGGCTGCGCCTCGCTTGGCGATTGTCGGGAGCTGATCGGCAGGGTGGATGCGGTGACGGTTTCTGCGCCGACGATTCATCATCGTGATCTGGCGAAAGTGTTTATCGACCATGGCATCGCGGTAATGATCGAAAAGCCGTTGGCGGCGAGCACCGCCGAAGCGCGCGAGATTGTCGACTTGGCTGCGAAAAACAAGGTTGTTGTCGCGGTTGGTCATTCGGAGCGGTGCAATCCGGTGGTGCAGGCGATGAAGCGTCTTCATATCGAGCCGAAGTTTATCGAGGCCAATCGGATCAGTCCTTATCCGTTTCGGTCGACGGATGTCGGCGTGGTGCTGGACGTGATGATTCACGATATCGATATCATCCTTTCGTTGGCGGCAAGTCCGGTCAGGAAGGTCGATGCGGTTGGGGTTAATGTTATCGCCGATCATGAGGATATCTGCAATGCGCGGATTGTGTTTGAAAACGGCTGCATCGCCAACCTCACTGCTTCGCGGCTTGCGTTGAAAACTGAGCGGAAGGTGCGGGTGTTCAGCAGCCAGGCGTATCTGAGCCTGGATTATCTCAAGAAGGAGGGGATTGTCATCAAGGCCGACGGCAACGTGAATGTTGTTGAGTGGATCCGCGCCAGGCAGCAGGAGGATAACTTCGATTTCGGCGACGTCAACTGGATGGACATGCTGCATATCGAGCAGTTGGATATCCAGGACGCAGAGCCCCTGCGGGTGGAGCAGCAGGCATTTCTTGAGGCGGTGGCGGGCAAAAGCGACCGCCCCGAAGTAACCGCCGAAGAGGGCCTGGCCGCGATGGAATGCGCCGAAGCGATATTAGCCGCGGTAAAAGAGCACAAGTGGCAGTAAACGCTGCGGCGGATACGGTGTGTTTTGGTTCATATCTCCGGTTTTAGTTTTGTGATCATCTGGTGGGCCAGGCGTGTTGGTTCGCCGAGTCGGTATTTTGGGGTGCAGGCGAGGGTGATATTCACAGCGTCGTCGAGCGTGCATTTGTGGCCTATGGAGATGAAGAGGGGTTTTACGTTTGTGC
>JAGHBX010000601.1 GCA_021160785.1 Planctomycetota bacterium
ACATAGTCGTCAACGCCGTCAAAATCCAGCCCCATCGAGAACTTGCCGGCCACCCAGTCATTGTCGTCCATATTCATCAAAGTACCGGTGTGATCGCCGGGTGAACTATCCGACAAGACGTTGTCGCCCGGGCCATCCTCCATCTTCCAGTAAGCCACAAGTCCCTGCTCGGTGTAATCGCGCGTCTCCAGCCACTGCTGAGCAAATACCATCAAGTCTGCAAATTCGACAACACAGTCGGATGTCAAGTCCGCCAGGGGGCATTGGGCCGAGGCGCCCAGGACGACAAAGACTGGCGACAGGACTGAAAACATGATTCTCGCACTATTATTCACTTTAAGGACAGCACTCCAGAACCACATCTCAAATCACCACTCACCGCCTCAGCAGTATCAATTATAACGATTTTGCCCAAATTGTCAAGCCAGAAACAAATGGCGGCGGCCTGCACAGCCATCCGGATGCATTCTTGAGTAAATCGGCACAATGCAAACTGCGAATAATACCCATGTTCGGGCGAACAATTGCTTAGCAAACGCAGGCAAATACGCATTAACTTTTGAAATCCAACGTCCGATACTGAATTGTAGACGTGATTTGTTGCAAATCACCGCAAAATGGGGTGTTGCCGGAAACGGATTTCCGGCCGGTGCAGTTTCTTTGATTGAACAGTTTGAATGCTTAATTCTCCGTAAGAGCATGTTTGAGTCGTCCCGAACGGACAAGAAGGGATACGAGTCCGTTCGGGAACCATGCTCGGGACTTACGCTTGCGGCGATGACGTGTATTGGCGTCCGGAAGCAGGGTCTCGGCAGCCTTATGGGTTGGAATGTCAGTGGTGTTTATAAATGATCGGCGCCAAAATGAAGAGTTGTGAACTGACACAGGAATTTCTGGACTATCTGCATAACGTCAAGCGTTTCAGCGATAACACGATCAGGAGCTATGCCCTCGACCTGGAGCATTTCGCCCGCTTTCTGGTTGAACGGTCTTCGCCGGGTCCGGTTGATACAGGCCCGGCGGCTTATACTTCCATGGCTGCGGCGACTGCCGTATCGACTGCGACGGACACGGTCGTCGCCAAAGCGCTTCTTGCAGCGGACACAGATGCTGTCAAGAGTTTCATGGAACATCTCAATGAAAATGATTACAGCCAGTCGACAAAGATTCGAAGGCTCTCGACGATACGGACTTTTTACAGATTCCTGGTGAGCCGGAACCGTCTGGAGACCAATCCCGCCCAGGCCGTAAAATTGCCTAAGAAGCACAAGGAACCGCCGCGGATAATGGACGACGAGCAGGTGCAGCGGCTGCTTGCCGTGCCGAATACCCACGCGCTGCTCGGCGCCCGGGACCGGGCAATTCTCGAATTGCTCTACTGCACGGGCTTGCGCATCAGCGAACTGGTCGAGTTGAATATGGACGACATCGATTTTCTGAGCGATGTAGTGCACGTGAAAACCCCCGGCCGAAAAGAGAGGGTCATTCCCATCTGGTCCTCGGGGATTCAGTCACTGCAGAATTACATCACGCTGCGAAACAAGCGTTCACAGAGCGATGCGGCTTTTGCAAACAGGATTCTGTTCGTCAATAAAAACGGCAGGCGTCTCAGTTCCAGAAGCGTTCGCCGAAAGATGGACAAGTATCTGATCAAGGCGGATCTCGATCCGTCGATCAGTCCGCGCACGCTGCGCCACAGTTTTGCCGTCAACATGCTGCGCGGCGGCTCCGATATCCATACGGTTCGCGAGATGCTGGGGCATCAATCGCTGTCGACGACGCGAGCCTACAGACAATTAGCCGCGAAGAAAACGGAAGAAGAGAACCTGTAAGCATTGTTAGCGAAAATCGCAAATCGCACAGACGCATTTTACGGAGGCCGACATGGAAGTGGACCGAAACGATACTGTGATGACACTCGAACGACTTTGCGACGACTACGAGGTGCTGATGCGTCGGGCTGATTTCTGTTCTGCATCGGCGGCGAGCGAACACGCTCGGCAATGCTATATCAAGGCCTCGGCGATCGCCCCGGATCGGGGAGAACCATACGTGGGGCTCGGTATCGTTTCACTTCAGCAAAACGATCTTGCGGGGGCACAGGCGGCGTTTGAGACGGCCTGCCGGCTCGACGAGACATGCGAGGGAGGTTTCTGCGGACTGGGCATCGTCCACCAGCAAAAAGGAAACTGGCAAAAAGCGCTGTCGATGTATACCCGGTGCCTCCAACTGGACGGCGATGATATGACCGCCCTGCTTGGTCTGCTTGAGACATCCCACCGGACAGGCGATCTGCATGAGATCGAATACTTCCTGAGGCAATATCTGGAACACTATCCGCACGATGCCGCAATCATGCTCTGCCTGGCGAGTGTGCACCTGCAGGCCGAGCAATTCGACGCCGCCCGCCAAATCCTGACCGATGTGTTGATTCTCGATGCGGACAACATAACGGCCGTCGATCTGATCGAAGAGTTGGACCATATGGAAGGCCAGGACAGTCTCGAGCATATCAAAGAGATGTACCTGATGCAGCCGGCCCGGGGGCGATAGCGAGCACGTGCCCCGCACGCCGAAACAGTCGGACCGTTTGCCCGCCTGGTGCAATAGTGTAATCAATCGAAAATGGCGAGAGCAGACAAAACAAAAGCTAAACCGAGCAGGGTCTTGATAGCCGACGAGTTTCCGCTTATGCTCAAGGCGCTGGCGGATAAAGTTGACGCCGTATTCAAACTCCATCAAATGGCCTTCGAGTGGGTTCAGGAAGACATTTCCCCGCAACCTTAACTCGGTCAGGCATTGCGGGACAGTGTCAATTACCGGGATAGCCAAACGAGAAGATACGCGGACTGGCCAGCCGTTTGTATTCGGCCATGGTCATAAAAACAGCCTTGTCATACGTCTCGCCCTGAAAGGCGATGTACTCTTCACTTTCCAGCGAGGCATCCATCAGCGTCGGCAGCCCGTACAGCGTACCGAAGGGCGACTCGGCGCCGACCTGACAACAGGGAAAAAGTCCGCCCGTATCGCGGTCATCCACAAATTCGGCACACTGGGCGCCGAGTTTGTCTTTAACAACACTCAGATCGACGCCACAGTAAACAGGAACAACACACATATAGTGTTTTCCGTCAACCCGAATGACCACGGGCCTGGCCACTTGCACACCGCTGATATGTCTGCCGGCGACAACTTCCTGCACACTCAAAGAAGACTGATGACATTCAACCTGGTAATCTGCCGTAAATTTATCTAAAAACTCCAACATATTCATGACGCCATGTCCTCATTATCACCACATACCATTTCACCTCTGCGCACGTCCCCCCGACCGCTCCCCTCTCAGCCTACCATCCGAAAGGCCCGTAAGGCCCATAAATATCCAACGGATCGGGTTCGTCGTCGGCAGAGTCCTCTTTTTCCGCTTCGCCTTTGTCACCGGCGCGTTTGAAAGCCAATGATATCCGCAACCATCCGCTCTTGACCCATGAACGGAATTGACAGTACCATTTTCCCCAATCAGGCGCCTTAAGATGGCTAATTGGAACATGCATGTTACATCCCCTTTTCTTAATCGGCGCGTCCGATCCCCGTTAATCATATAATTTCCAGTTGCGCGGCTTTTTACTTCTAAGTTATACGTTCTGGCTCAACGTTTGTACGGAAACGCCCGGTTTTTTTTTGAAATGGCCCCGCCATATCCCGGCCGAGAACTCTTACCCATTCTGTTCAAGCAATTTGTCCACCACGGCATAGCAATTTACAGCCCTTTGACAGCAATGTTCTATGCATCGTTGCCCGGCAGGGAGGCGATAATAAAGAAGACGAAACGTTATAAATTGACGTTCATGATATCTCCGGTATTTCCCGGAACAAGTCAGGCAAATGGGGGGCCATTTTCCTGCCGATTCGCTGACAGTCTGATAAGCTTCTTTTCAATGGGGGAACAAAATGCACCGGATTCTGTATCTTTCTCGCGGCGGCAACATTGGCGGTAGCCAAAGACAGCTTTATCATGTCCTCTGCAATCTCGACAGGAAGTTCTACGAGCCCATTGTAGTCTGCCGCAAAGAAGGAACGTCCGTCGAGCAACTCAAAGGGGCGCAGATTGCGACGTATATGCTGCCCCTTCATCCGTGGCGATCTTTTCCTGCGGGGTTGTTTCGTTACGTCGACGCGATGCGTCTGGCGAAATTCGCCCTCAAACACCGCATCTCACTAATCCACAGTTCGGACCTGTGGCTCAACGGCTACCTGACATGGACGGCCCGGCGAATTAATGTGCCCTCCGTGCTGCATGTACGAACACCCTTAAGCACCCAGTGTGTACACAAACATCGTTGCGACGACGCCGATTCGCTCATCGCCATTTCCCGCCGCGTCCGAAAAGACCTCCTGCATGCCGGAATCGCGCGTGAGAAAATAGCCGTCATCAACGACGCGGTGGACACAGACCTGTTCAGCCCAAAACCATCGGCGGCTAATATCCTCAACAGGCAATTCCCACAGACTCAAGGCCTTCGGATCGGTCTTGTCGGACGGATCGAGCCTTTCAAGCATCAATTCGATTTCCTCCGGGCCGCCAAATGCATCCTGGGCACACATGGCAGATCGGCAACATTTTTCCTGATCGGCAAGGTGCATTGTCAGGAGTATCATCAGGACGTAGTCGATTTTATCCATGCAAATGACATGGGCGACCGTGTGGTTCTCACCGGGGCGCGCGATGATATACCCCAGGTGCTGAACTCGCTCGACATGCTGGTCAGTTTGTCCGGCGGCTCGGTCATGTTCGAGGCCATGTCCTGCGCAAAACCCGTCCTGTCGGCGGGCTTCAGCACGAAGGAAAACTCCGTACACATCCAGGACGGCAAGACCGGCCTGCTGGTCACCTCAAAGAAGACCGGCGACCTGATAGATGCAATGCTGCGGCTGATGGACAATGCCGACCTGCGGAGATATCTCGGTCGCCAGGGGCGGAAATGGGCCAAGGACAACTTTTCTCATGTCAGTATGGCCATAAAAACGCAGTCGCTCTATGACAAAACAATTGCTCAGTACGACGAGCAGTATTGCACCCGTGCCGCGGGGAGCCTTCAACCGATCGGCGCCGCAGCCCAAACCGCCTCGGCCGCGACATCGCGTTACTGACACAAAGCCCGGGCAGGTGTTTCGATCACGCTCCTGGGCTAAGCCATTGGCGAGTCCGAACACAGTGTATCGAGTAACCGGCCCATACACTGGCGCCGGTCAGACCGGTGCAACCGAACGTTTCCATTAACTACGACAAACCGTCGGATTCAGAGTCGCATCCGCCGTCTCTAAAGCATTCAACGCCTCTAACAGTTCATCAACATTGGGGTGATAATTCGGCGGTCCCCACCACGTGTTGGTCTCTACTACCACCGGTCCCCTCGGTGTGATGGCGATATCCCACCCGAGAGAACGGCTCGGAGCCAGCAGCTTCGAGCCGTGCAGAACGATATCGCAGGCGTCCGACCAGCAGGGAACCTTGAAATCCTCGAAGCGCCGGCCGGTCTCGGGATGCTCCCTGAGTCGTTTGCCACTGCAGCCCGTCACGGCAGGGGTCAACCGTCCGCTTTCAAGGTCTACCAGGGCCTCAATATTACCTGTCATGCCGCATTCAAAATTATCCGTCAGATTCCCATTGCCTACGAATTTGAGCAAAGCCTGCAGAATACGCGGCCGCCCACTCGAATCAATCAGACTTATAAAACGAACCGTCTGCAGACTCTCCGCCCCGCTCAGTCTCACCAATTCGGCATGGTTCCTGAGCCGCTCCTGTATGATATAGCTGTCATTGTCAGAGTCACCTGCCATCGAATCATGAATGTCGCGCCAAGTACACTCATCCCCTGCACAGTCCACAAATCCGCCGTTGCGGCGACGATAGAGTTCGACACCTTCCCCAAGCGATCCTTCCGTCGGTTTGACAATAAACTCATCCGGCAGCGACTTGTCAATGAAACGACGCCATTGCTCACACGTCCGGGGATGACTGCCCTCAGATGTCCAACCCGACGAGTCCCGGCAAAAGATGGCATACAGCCTGGGATTGGGAATACCTCCACCCTCCAGAAAAGCCTGCGTAACCGCCTTATTATGTGTCACCTCCGCCCAGGGCACAGGATTGAGCCTCCTCAGAATGCGGACCATGTTCTTGTTACTGATCAGGCCCTCGATTTCCTTATCCGTCATTTCTGTATCCAGCAATCCCATCTGCTTGATCTCGTGCAGGACAAAACTCTCCTTCTTGCACAAACGCCTCGCCCGTCGCAAGAGCTTCCAGAAATCACGGCTACAGACCGGCACGACTGAGGTCACCGTACCGCCGGTCTCGATCCACCTCCAGACGCTCTTGACAGGGCGGATCAGCGGCCGTGTGAACCTGCCTATTACTGACGCTGTATTCGACATGGTTTATTCTCCCAGAACATACTCAAACCTTAAATGGAAGTTTGTATCGCCGGCGCCCATCTTCTACGGCATCCACAATCGCCACTCGCTTTTCATAAAACTCCTTGACCCTCGCATCCCGCAGCAGGGGCTCGTGAACCTGCATCAGGTTGATCCCAGGCGTGTTGTTTGCCTCGATAACCTTGAAACCGTCGTCGGTGACAACAAGGTCCCATCCTATATAGGGCGTAAAGGAAAGCGCCACAGCCATCTCCAAAATACGCTTGCTGATCGAATCCCAATGCGGAATCTGAATATCTTCGATGGCGCTGCCGGTTTCAGGGTGCTCGTCAAACACACGGATTTTCCCAGCCTTCGGATGACTGAGGGCTTTGCCCAATCGACCCGTTTCCACATCGACGCCGGCGCTTAGCCCCCCTAACGTCCAGTTATCGACCGGCGCAGAATCACTCGTCCCGAAGCGGTGCACCGCCGCCGCAATGAAAGGCCTGTCCTGTCCCTCCTGCCAAAGCGTCAGGATGCGAATCGTATTCGCCGAGGACTCAAAAATCGCCCGCGCATATTGATGCTGCCTGACAAATTCCGTAACCATATAATCTCTGAGATCAGCCATTCTGCGCACTACCTGCTCCGACATAGCAGGCCGGCCGTTGAGCATCCAGTTGTCCTGGGCCTTGACAAGTATGTGTATTCCTTCACCCCGCGTACCAACTATGGGCTTGATGACTGCCGCACCCTTGCTCCTGCACACCTCAAGGATCGCTTCGACAGGTTCTGTCCTGCCGCTGTCAAGGTGATGAAACTGACGATCGCAGATCAGGCCGAAGATTGTCGCAAGATTCTCATGGAAACCAGTCAGCATCTTTGAAAAATACAGCTTATCCAGAAGCATCAGCGAGTAGTAACCGTTGAACTTGCACGCCTTTTTCAGACGGACAAGATCATTGACATATTCGCTCATATCATTACGCGCAAACGAATGCAGAACATAAGCTTCGCTCACAAAGCCGTTCAACCACATCCGAAACTTTGTGGAAAGACCAACGTCGACACTCGCCGAATGTTTGCGAAGAAAAAGTATATCGGCAAACCGCCTCTTAAACTCCCCAAGCGTCATATCGGTATGTCCCCCATTCACTGTCCCTTCTACGAACACCCCAGGCACTTGTACACTCGATCCATCGTCTCGTGCTGATTGTGTGGGTCCCACCAGATATTGCCCTCAACAATCACAGGCCCCGTCGGCGTAACCGCCACATCCCACCCGATCGCCCTCACAGGCACGAATCGTTTCGCCACATCCGCCGCAAGCCGGCAGACTTCCTCCCAGTAAGGCAGCACAATTCCCTCAAAACAAATATCCGTCTCGGGATGTCTCTCAATGACCACCCTGCCCGACCCGTCATCCGCGAATCTCATCGCCGACTGAAGTCTCCCCGAGGATAAATCCACTCTGCACTGTATATTTCCGCAGACACCGTCACCGAAGTTGTCCACAATACTGCCCGGCGAAGTAAGTTTCAGATGGACATGAATAATAGGTGACGTACCTTCGCCGCCGCTGAAGGTAACAACTCTCATCGTCTGAAGGTACTTCGAGCCGAAGAGTCTTTCGATCCTGGGATGATTGAACATCCTTTCCTGGATCACACAACCTTCACTGCCGCTGGTGTTCCAAAGAAGACGCCACACATCTTCCGCCTCATACCAACACCCCGCCGAATCCACGAAGCCACCGTCCCGGCGTTGGAAGATCACCAAACCTTCGCCGTGCGCCCCCACACACGGTTTGACAACAAATTCCTCCGGCAATTCCGCGGCGATATATCGTATCCAGTCGGCCTTGCCGACGACGATGTTGCCTCCTGTCCTGCACCAGCCGGCAATATCCCGAAAAAAAAGTCCGTAGAGTTGGGGAATCGGCACCCCATGAATCATGCAGTACTTGTAAAAAATACCCTTGTTCTTCAAGAACGGCATCCACGCAGCCGGATTCACCCTCTCCTGCAGTTTGGTGAGTTTCTTGCGACTCATGATCTTGTCGCCCTTTCGCGCTTGGGCGCCGTCCTTGAACAGCCCCAGCAAGAACGCCTCCCGCGGCGTGAACCTGCCCTTATCGCATGCCTTTACAGCACGCCTAAACGCCGCGAAGTACTGCCGTCCCCCAAACCGCGACACTCTGCGACAAAGACCGGCTATCTGAACATCACGCCGCAATCGTTTCAACATCTTGCGCATCATTCATCCTCATTATGCAAACAGCATAAAACCATCTTTGTCAGACCATGTCCGTCATATCCTAAACGGCAATTTGTGTCGCTCTTTCCGACCGTCTGGGCGATCCAGAGCAGCGACCCTTCTGTCGAAAAACCTCCTGACCCTTGGATTCTTCAGGAGCGTGGTGTGAAGTTGGAGCACCTTGAGATCCGGATAGTTGTTGCCTTCGATGACCTTGAATCCATCTTCTGTCACAATCAGGTCCCATCCTATCCACTGCAAAAAAGCCAGCGATGACGCCATCTCAACTACACGACGCTTAATCGCATCCCAACCCGGAATAAAGACGCCGGCGATCCTCTGGTCCGTTTCGGGATGACTCAGATAAGTCGTGAAGTTGCCTTTTCTCGGAGACATTAGGGCCTCTGTGAGTCGACCGGTTTCCAGATCGACACCAACACTATACCCTCCCAGTCCGCAATTGTCCACAGGCGCCGAGAATTTGCTGCCGAAGCGGTGAGAACAGGCGGCAATAAACGGTTCGCCGACTTCGTCATCCCACATCGTCACAATGCGAACAGTGTTCGCCGTATGCGGATATATCCGCCGCGCATAGGCATGCTGCTCTACGAATTCCGTCACAAGACAGTCATCAAGCGTCTCTATCTTTGAAAGAATATCCGCATGCGAAACCGCTCGATTATTGAGGAGCCATCCGCCGTTTTGTGAGCAAAGCAGATGCACACCCTCGCCGCCGCTTCCGGCTATCGGTTTGATGACCAGCGTGCCGCGATGCCTGCACAGATCAAGAACACACTCGACGCCGTCCCGCCCGCCGCCGTCAACATGATGGAAACGACCGTCCCGTATCAGACCGAAAATCACAGGCAGGTATTCCGCAAATGCCCTCAGCATCCTTGAGAAATAAAGCTTGTCATAAAGCATCACAGCGTAGTACCTGTTGAACCGAGGCGTCTTCTTCAAACGCACAATATCGGGCACGTAATCAAGTGCACTGTTTTCATCGAACGAATACAGAAGATATGACTCGCTCAAATACCCCTTCAGCCACAGCCGACATTTCCGCCAGAAACCAATATCCACATCTTCGGATTTGGCCCGCAGCAGTTGGATGTCTTTGAGTGTCCTTCTAAGCTTCCTGCATCTCATCTGGCCGGAGCCCCCTGATTGCGTCCTTGCCACTCTCGGCTTAAGCGTTAATACCCTCGCTCCAAATACCGCCCCATATCACCACCCCGCCCACAGCACCGGACCTTACCGGCCTGCACACCTCCTGTCAAGATATTTTATCGGAAGTTGCGGCCTTTTTCTTTAAATTTTCCCAGGTCCGGGCACAGAATCGATCCCTCGGACATGGCCGCAGCCGCCTGCATAAGGATTATGGCTGCGACCTACAGGTATGTCAAGCACTTAATCGCGCCCCACCGGCCTTCGGCCTTAGTGATTTATCTACTCTACAGCAGCATCAGGTGTTTTGCGTACACTGCCCCTGGATCCTTTTCCACCGTTGGCATGTCGTCAAAGAAAAAAGGCTCATCCGTTTCCTGCGTGATAAACGTCAGGCGGATCATTTCTTTCCAAAAGAGCGGTCGGCGGCGTCCATGTATCGCTGCCAGTCGTATTCGGTCACGTCATGCCCGCCGGTGCGAATGTGATACGAAATCGTTCCTATCACCGCCTGGTCGATAGCGGGCATATCCTCGGCGTCCAGACTGCCCGCACCGAGCAATCGATAGACGCTGCCGGCATGTTTCGCCGAAAGAAACTCGCCCCGCTGATCGGCCCAGCGATCCTTTTCGGCGCTTGCGACATACACGGGCCGCGGCGCGATCAGCGCGATGAGCATGTGCTGATCGACCGGACATTTGTCCTCGTTATCGTTGAACTGTACAAAATTGTCACAGAACCAGTGAGGAAACGAGGTGTTGATCCGTTTGACCGTTTCGCCAAAAGCTCTTCGCGAAAGGGCAGCTCCCCCGCATCCGGAATCGTTTGAAATAACCATCGCAAATCGCTGATCCACGGCACCTGCCCAAAGCGACGTCTTGCCCAATCGGGAATGCCCCATCACCCCCACATGCCTGCTGTCGATGTCGGCGTCGGTCTCGAAATAATCCATCGCGCGGCTCAGGCCCCACGCCCAGGCGGCGATGGAACCCCATTCGTCCGCTGCCGGCGCGCTTTGGCCCGGCTTGTAGAACAGGGGGTGAATGCCGTTTTGAAAACCGTCGTCAAAGTCCGGATCGATATCCCCATAATACATCGTCGCCACACCGTAACCCCGCTGCAAGATATTCTCAATCGGCCAGCGTCCCGATGACTTTCCGCGCGCCGCCTCGGTCGCCCGGTGATCCACAACGCCGGGCAGTTTGCTTGACGATCGCATCCAGCTCGAAGACAGCCAAATCCCCGGATCGGCATGTATGCTGTGATTGCCGCCGAAATTCAACCCCACAAAAACGGGAGTCGCCCCGGATCGCCCTGCCGGGAGGTAAACAAGCAGATCAAGCCGCAGGGATTTTCCGTTGTTGCTCAATGTTATCGCCACCTGCTTTCGAACCGCCCTGCCATCGAGGGCGTCGTCATCTTCTTCGATTTCATACTTCGTGGCCGCCGCCCGGCCGGGCGCCTTGCCGTAAACATACTTTTCAAAAAGTGCCAGAATTTCCGGCCGACGTTTCTCGGTCCACACTTTGGCGCTGTCGACTTTCGTTCCGTCCGCGCAGACAAGCGCATCCGGCAGCGTATATTTGGGAACTTTCGATTCGTCGTAGTTGGTTTGCGCCCATGCACCAATTCCACAAACACTCACCACCGCCATACCCATTAACACCATCCGACAGATCAATTTCTTACCCATATCCTTCTCCTTTCGATTCTACACCCGCAAAACACAATAAGGCCCTGTCGGTCGTATTATAGCTCTATCGGACAGCAAAAGCAATGCCGAAACGACGGTCGCCAGAGCATCCAGACGGACAAGATGTTTGACTACAGGACCGGACAACCGTAGAATCAGGCAGAATAGCCCAACCGGGCCAAGCTGAGCACAAAATGCTCACCTGTGATAACGTAACGAAAAAAGACGCAGGAAAGGGAAATCATGGAACGCAATTGCCTGAAACTTGCAGCGATGGTGTTGATACTGGGAATCTGTGCGGGATGCGAAAAGAAAACGATTGACCTCGTCACGCCGGATTTGTCTAATTTCACTTTTGAGGGGGGTCGATGGACATACCAGGATGGCGTCGTCGCGCGAACCGGTGAGGGGAATCTTCATGACCTCTGGATAAACGGCGAGTACGGCGATTTCGTTCTCGAATTAGAATACAAGATCGCACCCAAGTCCAACAGCGGCGTCTATATTCGCTGCACGGACAAAGCCGACTGGATGAATACCGCACTCGAGGTGCAGATCCACGAGACCGGCGACGGTACGGTGCACGGCCAGTGCGGAGGCGTGTACGACTGTCTGTCGCCGAACTTCATTGATGTCGCGCGACTGCAGGCAACCGGCGACGACGGAGCGACAAAGGACCTGCCGCTAACCTTGAACAAGGAGCACAAACTCGATGACTCCACAACAGTGAAGATCATCAAGATGTATCGCAACTATCAGACCATCGAGCGACAGGGCAAGGTGATGCCCTATGAGGGTTCCGACACCGGTTGGAATCCTGCATTGTACATATCGGCGGTCATTGACGGAACAGAGGAGAAAGTTCTGTTGGAGCGGGACAAGCCGGTTAAGACCGAAACAGGAAACTGCACGCTGAATTTCTATTCCGAAAAACGCATCGCCGAAAAAGACGTCCAGACACCCGCCGACCAGTGGCATTCGATGAAGATCCGCGTCAAGGGCGGCATTATTGCCGTCTGGTCCAACGGAAAACAGGTCCTGAACATGAATTTGGATGACTGGACCGAAGCCGGCTGGAATCCGCAGGGCACGAGAAATAGATATTCCGTCGCCCTCAAAGACATGCCTCGCAGAGGGTTTATCGGCCTGCAGGACCACGGCCTGCCCGTGTGGTTCCGTAACATCAGGCTTACACCGCTGGATTAGGCATTGACCCCCCCTGGGGGGGGTATACGAGTAAAGCCGCCCACGAGACCGGACGATAAACTCTCGTAGTATTACGCTTACAATATTAAAGAAAGGTCGTGGGGGGCATGATGAATACAGCAACAAGGATCATTTATTCGGCGGCTATAATCGGCCTGGCGATTGCGGCAAACGGGTGCCTCGATGCGCCCCGGCCGAGGATGGGTTGTCTGCCGACCCATACATTTGCCGGCACATTCCTGGATCCTGAGAATCTGGGATCGCATTCTTACGGTCCTCTCGGGGGGCCATTCGAGGGAGACGGCATTGTATACACCTGCAAAGGCGGCAATATCGACGTCACGCATCTGAGGTGGAATGCCGACTACACGCGATACGCTGTTAACCAGACCAAAAAAACGCTGATGAGGAAAGGCAAAGGCTTCTCCTTCAACCTGGCGTTTGAACCTTCGACCCACCAGATAAGATTCAGCTACCCGGACAACTGGGGTGATTTGCCGAAACAGGAAAAAGAGAAAATCGCCGACGAAGCAGCCTTTGCCGTCGGTCCGTATGTCGCCTACGGAGCCACCATGTGGCATGAGATACTGACATGGTTCGGCACGCATTACATGGGAGTAGAGCCTGAATTCAACTCGGCGTTTTCGTGGGAGGATTCCTATTCGAACCTGCTGGGTACGCACCTTGCCGTCAGGGCCATGCGCAACAAGGAACATTCCTACGACAAAGCGATGACAATTGCGATCGAAGAAGAACTGGATATGTTGGGTGTGCAGCCCCGTTCGGTGGCGATCGCGGCCTCAGAAAAGGTCAGAGGCAAATGGTACAAGGGAAATTTCCAGGTCGATATCTCCATGAGAAATCTCGACATGGGTCTCGACGATGGTTTTGTCTCGCCGACCATTATTCCGGATGTCGCCGAATGCGACGGTGAGCCCGTCGACTATCCCGTGCCGAATGTGGATATCCTTGACAAATACGGTTTGGCAATGACATACGAAATCAAAGCAAACGTATTTGAACAGGGCAAGGTCTTCAAGGTCATAGACGCCAACAGGATATATCCGGCAAAGCACTACCCTGCAATCATGGCGCACATCAACAAAGAGGCGACAGACCTGGGACACACCTTCATCCAGTAAACTATCCCCGGAAGAAGCCGATGTGGGCCAAAGCATGCCAATGGATTACCCGCACCCTTAGGCTGCGCCGAAAAGGCTGCCGCCCAGGCGCAATATTTTTTCGGATTGTTATAAAGTTGACATTTATTGTGATGGGGCTTAATAATAGGATGGTCAGGCTGCCGGAGTGCGGCTAACATTGTTCACTATACAGCAAAAAACAGGATCTCTGACATGAAGACAACGATTATTGGATTGAAAAATCATGCGGCCGAGGAGGTTACGCTTTCCGGATGGTTGTATAATTCACGATCGAGCGGCAAGCTGCTGTTCCTGATAGTCCGCGACGGGACGGGACTTTGTCAGTGTGTCATGGAAAAGGGCAAGGTCCCCGACGAACTCTTCGACGAGTTCAGGCATCTCGGGCAGGAGTCGTCCATTTCCGTAACGGGCCTCTGCCGCGAAGAAACGCGTTCGGTGGGTGGATATGAACTCGCCGTAACCGACGCAAAGGTAATTTGCGCCGCGACCGATTACCCCATCACCCCAAAGGCCCACGGCGTGGATTTCCTGATGAAGAATCGGCACCTGCATTTGCGCTCGCAGCGGCAGTGGTGCATGGGCAGGGTTCGCCATACGGTGATCGATGCGATTCGGCGGTTTTTCAACGACAACGATTTTACGCTGATCGACACGCCGATCTTTACGACCATCGCAGGCGAGGGCGAACAGACGCTCTTCGAAGTGGACTACTTTGACCGCAAGCTGCACCTCACCCAGACCGGACAGCTTTACCTGGAATCGGCGGCGATGAGTTTCGGCAAAGTATACTGTTTCGGACCGACTTTTCGCGCCGAAAAATCCAAGACCCGCAGGCATCTCACCGAGTTCTGGATGGTCGAGCCGGAGGTGGCGTATACCGATCTCGACGGCCTGCTTCAGTTGGGTGAAAACTTCGTCTCGTATATCGTCCAGCGCGTGCTCGAAGATAACCGACCTCAGTTGGAGACCCTGGGGGCGGATATTGTTGCACTCGAAAAGATCGCCCCCCCCTTCCACAGGCTGACCTATACGCAGGCCGCCGATATCCTGACAAGCCAAAAAACCGTCGAGTTCATGGCCGAACAGTTGGACGGATTCGAAAAACGAAAGGCCGACATCAAACAGCGAATCACCGAGATCGAGGCCGAGGACAAAAAAGGCGGGCTAAAAAAGTGGCGCCAGGAGAAAAACGCAAAGGAGCTGATTGAACTGCGCAGCGAACTGACCGATGTTGACGTAAAGATCGAAAACAATCCGAAACACGCCAAATTAGCCGCGGATTTCCGATGGGGCAAGGACCTTGGCGGCTCGGACGAGACGATCATCTCGCTGATGCACGACAAGCCCGTCTTTATCACCCACTATCCGAAAGAGGCAAAGGCGTTTTATATGCGCGCCGACCGGGAAAACGACAAGGTCGTCGAGAATTTTGACATGATAGCCCCCGCCGGATTCGGAGAGATCATAGGCGGATCGATGCGCGAGGACGACCACGACCGATTGCTCGCGAAAATCCATAACGAAGGCTACGATCCGGCGGCGTATGAGTGGTACCTCGACCTGCGAAAATACGGCTCCGTCCCCCACGGAGGATTCGGCCTGGGAGTCGAAAGAACAGTAGCATGGATCACCGGAGAAAAACACATCAGACAATGCATAGCATTCCCAAGAATGATGGACAAGGTCTACATCTGAGTGAGTATGAAGAATGACTGACAGGAAAGAGGTTTACGCATAAACGCAGATGGATAAAGATCGTCTTACAATGCTGGCGAAGAATCCCAATCTCATCGAAGGAATTCACAATTACTGTGATCGATGGTGCGAGCGATGTGCGTTCACTGGAAAATGCTTGAATTATTCGAGCCATCAGGAAGAATTTCCGGATGAGGGCAGTCGCGACATAAACAATAGTGCGTATTGGACCAGGCTTGCCGGGTTCTTCCATGAGATGGTTCAAATGGTCAGGGAAGATGCCGCAGAGAGAGGAATCAACGTAGACGATATTGATGAAGAAATCCTTGCCGAAGATAAGGAAATAACCGCCCGGGCCGAGAATCATCCGTGCTGCGAAGATTCCAGGGAATATGCCCGAACCGTGAATGCATGGTTTGATTCGGCGGACGATTTGTTTTCCGACAAGAAGGACGAACTCACTTCGGCGGCCCTTATGGACCTGCCCGGCGGTGATCCTGTCGCTGCGGCCCAGGAGTTGAATGACGCAGTGGATGTCATTCGATGGTACCAGTATCAGATCTATATCAAACTCATCCGTGCCGTGCGCGGAATGATACGGGACAGCGCCGACATCGAGTACATGCCCGATGATTCCAACGGCTCGGCCAAGGTGGCGCTGATCGGTATGGATCGCTCCATCGGGGCATGGGGCGTGCTTTATGATGCCTTCGATGAGTGGCGCGACGAAATACTCGATGTCCTCGTAAGCCTTGAGCGTTTGCGAAAGAAGGCCGAACGGCATTTCCCCGAGGCACGCAGTTTTGTTCGGGCGGGACTGGATGAGACCGGCCGAAGCGGTGAATGAAGAATATGAGTTTTTGAAATACAAAGCGTAAGTTGACGGACCGGTTTATGGAACAGTGGACAATACAGAAGCTTTTGGACTGGATGAACGGTTACTTCACCGAAAAGACCGTTGATGCGCCCCGGCTGACTGCCGAGCTTTTGCTTTGTCATGTTCTGGGATGTCAGCGGATTGAGTTGTACACGAATTTTGACCGGGTGGTGGACCAGGCCAGACTCGCCCGGTTGCGGGAGCTTGTCAAGCGATGCGCCGAGCATGAACCGGTGGCGTATCTTGTAGGCCGATGCGAGTTTTATTCCTTAGCCATCAAGGTCAACAAGTCCTGCCTCATTCCCCGGCCGGAAACGGAACTGCTCGTCGAGCGGGCGGTCGATTTTCTGCGTGCCCGACAAACGACCGCCGCCGTACTGGACCTCTGCACGGGATCGGGCTGCGTCGCGATTGCAATTGCCAAAAATGTCGCCGATTGCTCTCTGACCGCAACGGATGTCAGCGACGACGCACTGAGTATCGCCAACGCCAACATCAAAACCCACGCCCTCGCAGAGCGCATCCGGCTCTTGTGCGGAGACCTCTTCGACCCGATTGTCGCCGGCCTCGATGAGACCGGCTTTGACCTGATAGTAAGTAATCCCCCGTACGTAAGCGCCGCCGAGTTTGAAACCTTAGACAAAAATGTGCGGGACTACGAACCGCGCCAGGCTCTCTACGGAGGCATTGACGGCCTGGACGTATATCGCCGCATCGCCGAAAAAATCGACCCGTTCCTGAAGCCCGATGGCGCCCTGATACTCGAAATCGGATACGCCCAGGGCCCCGCAATAAGGCAGCTCCTCGAACAAACCGCCCTCTTCAAAAACATCAAAGTAGAAAAAGACCACTCAAACAACGACCGCATAGTAACAGCACACAAGGCGTAATACCACTCCTCCTCAGCGATTCGTTACGAAGAGTATGTCGGGGGTGTTGTTTTTGCACATATCGATTGCCTTGGCAAGTTCGTATTGGCAAAGTGCCTTGTCATGGTCGCATTCGTCGCCAGTATAGAGCTTTTCGAGGACGCTCAAGGCGCGGTCGTCGCGAAGCTGGCCCATCGCCCAGACGGCATGGTTTCTGTCCTTGATGCCGTGTTCGTCAGAATCGACGAAATCGATAAGGGCGGCAATGCTGTCGTCTGGATGTGGATGAGCCGCCTGGGCCATCGCGATATATTCATCGAGGCCGGTAACAATCGCATGGCGAACACAAGCAATAAAACCCAGCGCAAGAACAAAGCACAGGACCAAACCGTATACAACGACTTTCTTTACGATTCTTTTGCGCATCTGTCTGCCTCCTATTAATACACGGATCAATTGAGCATCTTGTGGAAAAAATCCCACGCACGCCCGCGCGTGCCGTCCGGCTTGACAAGCCAAAAACCCTTTACGTCGTCGTTATTCCTTACCGGGACTGCAATCTCTTTGGACGCCAGTTCGTTGCAGTACAGTTGCCAATAGACGATATATGGGCAGCCCCAGGCCAATGCGGTCCGCGTCGTGTTGCTTAGACGACGGTCGATTTCGGCGGCGCTGAACCTGTTGGCGGGCACACCGAATTCGCCCACATAAACATTCTTCGAACCAAATGCCGCGCTGTCCGGAGCATACGCGGCAATATAGTCCAGGGTTTTTTTGAACACATCGGGTTTCCTGCTGCTTGCCTCCATGGCGTCCCAGGCCGAGTACGAGACAAGATCAACGCGAGTATGCGGCAGGACGCGATTGACAAGATTCGGCCTGTTCTCATTCATCGACTTGACCACAAGGTTCACTTCAGCGGCGTGATATACCCTGACTCCCTCACAGCCGAACTCCTTCCTCGCCTGATTGACGCCCGCCTGACGGGCGTTTAGCCATTCGATCATCCCCGCAATCGCCATCGGAGTCGGATCACTGTTGGGGTTGTAATTGCCGCGGATCAGCCAGTCGCCCTCCCAGTGCTGCAATATAAACGTCTTGTCCGTGTTGCGATAGGTCTTGAGCAGATGCGCAGCCAATTCGTAAAACTGCTCCTGCTCGTCCCGCTTCTGTTCATCGGTCACACCGTTCCTGAAGTAAGCCGCCGGACGGTCCATGGAAAACGCCATCAGGATAAACGTCGTAAACGGCTTATCGAACAGCGTACGAAAATACGGCGTCTTCGCCATCTCCACAAGGCTGCTAACCTCAGGCCAGTCGGAATTCCACGGGTAGGAGTCCGCCGGCTTTGTAAACCAGACCTTGACCACCCGCGAACCCAGGCCAAGAATCCGGTCGGCCCCTTCGTTTAGAAAATCCTGCTCTCCGAAATAATATCGCCCCCGCGCATGCGTTACACCAAGAATATCACCCATTTCCCGACCGCTCGCCACATCGCCGGCCTCACCGAACACAAAAGACAACGGCACCGCCAGAAAAAAAACAACAACGATTTTCCACTTGGGCATCTGCATCAAAACTCCACCAGACTCACTCACCGACAAACTCGACCTGCACATAACACTCAGTATACAGCACCCGGCTTGAGAACACAAATTCACGCCGTATCGCGTTTTCTTTTTGACAGGAGGATGAGGTTTCGCAGTGCTTCGATGTCCCGGGCGTTGAGCCATTTGTTCTCGAAATCTTTTTCCTGTGCAATCTGTGCGATTGCCATTAGCGCCCGCAGGTGATAGTTTCGCTCGTCGCGGCTGCCGATAAGTATAAACATTGTCTTCACCGGCTCATCGGCGCCTGGAAAAACGATGCCGCCTTTGGCGCGCACCAGCAGGATGTCGAACTTGTTGTGTCCCTCGACGATAATGTGCGGAATCGCCAGGCCCGGCTGGATAACGGTGCTCGTCTGTTCTTCGCGGTGCAGAAGTTTCTCAAACAGAACGAATTCTTCCGTGCCGAGTCGTTCGGCAAGAATTGTCGACGCCCTCCGAAAAACCTTCTCGGCGGGCTCATGCCCTGCTATATCGAGTATGCAGCATTTGCTCACAAGGTGGTCGAAGCGGTCGGCGATAATATCGTCGCGTTCCAGGAGTATGTCGCGGAGTTCGTTTTCCAGAGTAACGGTTCTAAGCTGCCGGTCGGTGACCCGTTCGACGATGTGCATGACCGCCGACGCGCGGCTGACGCGCTTTTTCACATAGAGAAAGTACCAGGCGGTGGAAAGCCCGAAAAACGCCGCCGAGATTGTCAGCGGCAGAGCACCCATATCGATTATAATAACGGCGTATGCTATCATGGCGAAAATCTGCGTCCACGGGTACAGCGGCGACTTGAACCGGGGACGGTAGCTTTGGATTTTGCTTTCCCGCATGATGATGACGGAAGCGTTATCGAGAAAGAAGAGGATGATCATGAGCGTGGAGGCGATTTTGACAAGTTGTTCGATATCAAGCAAAACAATGGAGACGATCATGAATGCCCCGGTCACCGCGATGCTGACATGAGGGGTCCGATATCGATAACCGATGCGTGCAAGAACAGCAGGCAGAAGCTGGTCGCGGCTCATCGCCATAGGAGACCGCGACGCCGCCAGGATACCCCCGTTTGCGGTTGTGATAAAAGCCGCCGCCGCCGCTAAAGACAGGACCACAAAGCCCGTCTTGCCCATAAAGCCCCTTGCCGCTAACGAAATGGGAGCACTGCTGCCTGCAAGTTCCCCGCCCTCGAGAACGCCGACAGTTACGGTTATAACGGCAAGGTAAAAGACCGAGACGACAAACCAGGCGGCGATCATGCCCATCGGGATATTCCTGCCCGGGCGTTCGACCTCTTCTGCAATCGCCGCGACCTTGGTCAGGCCCCCGAAGCTTATGAAAACCAGACCCGACGTCGCCAGGATGGTCCCGAAGCCTTTGGAGAGAAAACCTTTGAAACGCATCACATCAACCGAAGGGGCGCCGAGCACGACAAACACCGCAAGAATCGCCAGAAGCAGCACAACAAGCACATTCTGGAGCTTGCTCGTATGCTTGACACTGACGGCATTTAGCCCGGCAAAGACCAGACAGCACAAAACGGCCAGAATCTTGATGTTCCATTCGCCAAAGTCGACCGCAAAGAAGCTCTCCAGGATGACCTCGCAGATAAGAGCCATGCCCACGATAGCAAATGCGCTTTTCAGAGCTAACGAAAACCAGCCAGCCAAACCGGTGAACAGCCCGCCAATCGGGCCCAGACTCCGTTCCACAAAAAAGTACGTACCGCCCGATCGAGGCATTGCCGTGGCAAGTTCAGCCTTGCTGAGCACGCTGGGAATGATGAGAATCGACGCCAGGAAATAGGCCATGACCACCCCCGGACCGGATTTTGCGTAAGCCAGGGCCGGCAGAATGAAAAGACCCGAGCTTATCATCGCACCGGCCGCAACGCTGAACACCTCCGGCAGCCCCAGATGCCTCTTTAGGGTCGTTTTTTCATGCATCGCATACGTTCCCGCCAATTCGCATTCCTCATGCAGACAATAACTCAAATACGAGTTATATCCAGACTATTGTGATTAAATCGTCATGAAAACAGCCCCGGTTGGCGTTTTTTTACAAAAAAATGTGGCAATAGAGCCGATTTTGGCGTATCAACACAGAGCCGCATTAAATTGTTGACTATCTTCGAGACTTGGCCTAATATTGTCCCGTGTAAAGTCGAGTAGTTGTTTTTGGTGTTTCATGGCGAATATTGAGATCGATAAAGAACGATGCAAGGGATGTTGTCTCTGCCTGTCGGAGTGTCCGCGAGGAAATATCCGTATGTCGGAGCTTCTAAACAGCAGCGGGCACACCTATGCCGAGATCATCGATTTAAGCGAGTGTACGGCCTGTGCTCTGTGTTGCCAGATGTGCCCCGAGGTGGCGATTCGGATTCACGCTTCGGATGAGACGCCGCCCAGGCCCCCAAGCAGAATACAGGAGACGCCGGCAAGCAAACAGCCATCAGGAGACAGAAAACATGAGACGCCAATCGGGGGTCAGGAGTGAGTAGCCAGGGAAAAATTCTGCGCAAGGGCAACGAGGTAATGAGCGAGGCGGCAATTCAGGCCGGCTGCCGGTTCTTTGCAGGCTATCCCATTACGCCTCAAAACGAAGTCCCCGAGTACATGTCCAAACGAATGCCCCAGGTGGGCGGAACGTTCGTACAAGCCGAAAGCGAGATCGCCGCGATCAACATGATTTTCGGTGCCTCTGCCGCCGGCGCCCGTTGCATGACCAGCTCCTCGTCGCCCGGAATCAGCCTCAAACAGGAAGGAATAAGCTATATCGCCGCCGCGCAGTTGCCGTGTGTCATAGCAAACATGCAGCGAGGCGGGCCGGGCCTGGGCAACATACGGGCCTCGCAGGCGGATTATTTCCAGGCGGTCAAAGGGGGCGGACACGGCGACTACCACCTGATCGTTTTTGCCCCATCCACCCTGCCGGAGCTTTACAAGCTAACGATGAACGCCTTCGACTACGCCGACTATTATCGAAATCCTGTGATGATCTTAGGGGACGGAATCTTAGGCCAGATGGCCGAACCCGTTGAGATCCTGCCTTATGAGCCGATAGTCGAACTGCCCCGGAAGGATTTTGTGTTAGACGGATGCAAGGGAAGAAAGCCGCGGGTCATCAAGACGCTGTACCTGCGTCCGTCGATGTCGCTTGTCTGGCATAATGAGCTGTTGAAAGCCAAGTATGATAAAATCAGCACCGAGTTGAAGCTCCACGAAGAAATAGAGACAGACGATGCCGAACTTGTCATTGCCGCTTACGGGATAACGGCACGAATCGCCAAAGGGGCGGTCAAACAGGCGAGGCAAAACGGCATGAGGGTCGGCTTGATAAGGCCGATCACGCTTTGGCCGTTCCCCAATGAGCCCTTCAAACGCGCCGCCGAGACCGCCGACAAATTCCTTGTCGTCGAGATGTCCAGCGGACAGTTCATCGAGGATGTCAAGTTGGCAAGCGAATGCAAAAGAGGCGTGGAATTCTTAGGTTCCGGCGGGGGCTGGTATCCCACCCCGGAGTTGATCTTCGAAAAAATCAAGGCGATATATGAAACC
>JAGHBX010000154.1 GCA_021160785.1 Planctomycetota bacterium
CACTGACGGGCCTGGTTCGAAACTTCGCGTCCCTGGAGCCCTTGTGGCTGCCCTGCAGATACGCGGGAAAATGCCAGTAGATCGCCTCGCGACCAAGCGACGCAGCGCCTTTCAGCAGCGGCATGATACTTACACCGTCGAGTATCTTGCCCGCAGGCTTGTCAACACCGGCGATATTCAGCAAGGTCGGGAAAAAATCCGTCGAGATGACCGGCTCATCGCAGGTGGTATTCGGCTTGACCGTGCCCGGCCAGCGAACGATCATCGGCTCGCGTATGCCTCCTTCATAGAACATCCCCTTGCACCCGCGCAACGGCCGCATCGATGTCGCCCCGCCGTAGCCGCCGTTGTCGGAGAAAAAGAACACCACCGTATTGTCGGCAAGTTTCAGGTCATCGAGTTTTTTCATGATGCGGCCCACACCCTGATCGACACTGTCAACCATGGCGGCATATTTGGCATTGCCCTGGCCGTTGCTGGACGCCTTGGACCGGTATTTTGCGACGAGTTCGGCTTTCGCCTGGATCGGCGTGTGGACGGCGTAATGAGGCAGATACAAAAAGAAGGGTCGGTCTTTGTTGGATTCGATAAAAGAGATCGCCTCATCCGTCAGGCGGTCGGTAAGGTACTCGCCGGCGCCTCCCGTGTTGGGCAGTTGGGGATTTTTGTACGGACTGAAATACCCGCCCCGGGGACTGCCCGAACTGTTGCCGGCGACATTGACGTCAAAGCCCTGGGCGACGGGGCCCAACTCGGGCGGGTCGCCCATGTGCCACTTGCCCATGCTCGCTGAAACATAGCCTGCCGGTTCGAGGGCTTCTGCGATTGTTACATGATGCGCGTCGAGCGTGGTGTCGTTTGTTACCGGTATGAGTCTGCGATCCTTCGACTGGCCCCTGGCGGAACTGCCGACTGTGATCACGCCGTGGCGCGGTGTGTACTGCCCCGTCAGGAAGCAGGCGCGCGTCGGCGCACAGTTGGCGGCGTTAGCGTAGGCGTTGGTAAACACCATGCCCTGCCTCGCCAGCTTGTCGATATTGGGCGTCTCGTAGTATTTACTGCCCATAAAGCCAACGTCGCGCCAGCCCATATCGTCGATCAAGATGAAGATAATGTTGGGAACTTTTCGGCCGCTGCGATAACGATGTGCCCGGCTTGAAGACTGCACACCCGCCTGGGCAATCGCCGAGCCTGCAAAGACCGCCCCGGCGATTGTTTTCGATACGCTCTCTAAGAATTCACGTCTGTTCATAACTCAAATTTCCTCTTTAATGCCAATAACTCGCCGGACACCTTCAGGACAGCATTTTCTCTGAAGTCAATCCGGAAGGCGCAATCTTACTATCGCGATCTATTTCGGAGCCGACCATTGCAGAACCGGCTTCAGATCGATTGACGGCTTTGCATTCGCGCCCGGCGGACTCATAACCACAGCCGTACGAACCGCTTGTCCGGCGGCCAAAGACACCTCAAAGCCTATTAAACGCGTACCCGGATTGGGGGCGTCATAGTCGGCTTTCGGTTCGGTTGACCAGGTTTTTAACTGTATTTTTTCATCCGTGAGCACGCTGAGATGCATGACTTTTCGTCCAATCTTCAACAGGGCCTTGTTGTTGCTTTCAATGGAAACCTCTGCCGGAGTAACCATGGCCCAACGCACCGTCGCGGGTTGTTCGGTCGCTTTGAACTCATCCTGTATAACAACCTGACCCGTAGACAACAGCCCTGCACCGCGGAGAGCTTTTGCCAATTGCCCTTCATACACTTTGGACATATCAAATACCACATGCCGAAACGCCCCTTTATCGGAATAGCGAATAATCGGTGCAGTACCCTCAACCCTCTGGTGCTGCCCATTAACCACCAGGGTACTGTGAGACAGATTATTATAGCGAAAAATCGTCCACCGTTCAGCGCCCTGACTTCTGCCCCAAAGGTTCATGCCCAGCGATTCGATTTTGTTATAGCTCTCGGGTCCAAGATCAACCGCCCAACGAACTCCGTCGGCGTCAAGCACAAACGTTCCCACATCCATATGACCATGCGAAACACCAGGTGAACCGCCTTTTATCGCCAGGTACACTGCATCCGGATCGGTCCAGGAACTGCGAAACATGGCTACCGGATTGCTGCCGCGTCCCATCCAACTGAGCTCTTTGGGAACAGCCTGCTTACTCGCAAACCATGGCAGGACCAGTGGCGAAAACCGACTCCGAACCAATTCCGACGCATCCTGGGCAATAGCACCCTTACAAAGCTGATATTGACGCCACGCCAGCCACGGCCGATCGTACTTCTGTGCAAACCAGAACACCGTCGGCAAAAAACCGCCTTTTGAGCCGCTGTCCGGGTAATTGAAGTTCAATCCTGTCGGCCCCGAAACATGCAGGTAATAACCCGCACTGCGAGCGAAACCATCTGCCTGCGAGAGACCGAAATCCGTCCCTAATACCGACTCCAAAGCCGCTAACAGGATCACATTGTAGCTGGTCCCATACACCCAATAGCCGGGCCCTTCCGGGTACGCCCCATCCGGTTCATACAGTTTCATAACGACCTGCACTCCATTGACCGCTCGATGAACCAGCTTTCGAGCCAACGCGGGTTCATCTTCCATGATAGCCAGACCACCTAACATTATGCCCGCATTGCACACTTGATTCCAATTATTGTGCCCCCGCACCCAGCCCTTCTGCTTCAAAGCCGGCTCAAGCCCCTTCTCCAGAATGGCCTGTCGAATCGCCCGGCGACTCTCCGCGGGCAGATCATCGTACAGCCAGTCATACCCAATAGCCAGCGCCGCGGTCATTTCCGCCACATCCAGGAAATGACTCGGATTCCAATCCGAAAAAGCCGCCGCCGCCAGCATCTCTTTTTCAGCCCGCCGCAGATAAACCCGCTTGCCGGTGAACCGCCAGGCGGCGCTAAGATGAATGACCCTGTCAAGGCATCGCCGCGAGACGCCCAGCAGACGTCGTCCGGTTTTGATGCGCTTCACAGGCGAATCATTCAACAGGCCATCCGCTTTGGCAAGCATAGCTCGGTAATAGCTCCCCAATACCGGTTGCGACTTCAGACCGGCCTTAATCTGAGCCGCCTCCGCATTTGTCATAAAAAGACGCGGATGCGGCTTTACAGGATGATTAAACGCCGCCTCTACCTCTTCGACGCCAATATCGCGGAATGCAGATTCCGCACCGGCATTGATACTGACGCACAAAGCGCACATTGTAACCAGCAGACAAAGATGTTTCATGGCCTTACCCTCTAAATAATGATGATCAACGAAACTTGCTTCACTATTGACCATTCTACCGCATAGCCGCCAGTAATGCCAATCACACACCAAAAAAACGCTCTGATATGCGGATAAATCCCTTTACAACAATATATTACAATTTCCGACCGGGTGCTGTTACAATGAAACAACTGGAGAGAACACGGGCCGAAAGAGCAAAAAAGGGGCGTGCCGCGCGGGGAAATGCGCGACACGCCAAACAGTGATTATCCTTGCCAGACCATCATGAGTCCCGGGCAAGGTTCCCAATACCAACCATAAAATATAACACACAATCCGCCCAAGTCAAATCCGCCCGTCCCGAAACATCAAATGAGCCCTCCATGCGTACTGCTCCCCACTTCACCATAGCGGAGATCGGGTTTTCGATCAAAACGCGATCTGGCTGCCCCATTCGCCATAGGTAATATTACCTATTTTAATCAAGTCCATCAAAATCATCTTGACTCATTCCACGAAACCTGTTCAAATTGTAATGTATCTGATACCAACGAAAAGCTGAGGAGCAAAATAATGAAGACCCTTGTTTGTTCTGTTGATCGGCGTATCGGACAAACAAGGTTCGGCCTTGAATCATATGCTTAAATTGAAAGGGGAAAGTTATGCAATCACAAAAACTGTCAACATTACTCTGTGCCGCTTTATTTATGTTCTTGTTTGCAGCCTCGCAAAGTCAAGTCCGGGGCCAGGAAAAGCAATGGATAGTCTTGCATGATAATTTGTCGCAGGAATTTGAAAGAGTTACAATTCCATTGAAATTCAAGGCGTCAAGCTCTTCTTTTTACAGCGGCTCCACTCAAAAATTCAAATCGAAGAAAATAGCCGAAAGCGGTGAAAACGCCAAATACACGGAACGATTGGATTTCGGCACGTTGGTCGATGGAAATGAATATTCAGTGCTGGTCGCCGACGCCGACGACCTGAGTTTTGTCAGCGAAAACTCAAGCCGTTTGTGTAAGGTAAAGTTGCTGCGTACATCCCAAAAAGAGGAAGCTGCGACTTTAAGGGAAGGTTATCTGTTTCTGCAGAAAGACGTCAGTATAAAGCTTAAAGTTTGTCCAAAAGAAATTGGCATCCCATCAACAGAGCCTGTGCCCTTGACTTTCAGGATGACTATTTATAGCAGCAGACCTCCTGCATACGACGCCAGTCTTCGCATCAGCCTCACGGGCGCCCTTTCGGGCTCCACCGCAACCGACAATGCATTGGTGGGTGCTTCGATAACATGCAAGAATTCTCTTGAGCTGACAGACAGGTACTTGAATCTGTCGGTAAAACCTTATGACGACCGGATGTCCCCTCTTACTACTGCCGGCAAAATACCCGACATGCTCACGCTTGGTTCGGCAAAGTTGGTCGTGGAAAAGATCACCGCGGATTGTTCTGAAGTGGTGTTGGCCCTTTTGCATGGCGATCTTGTTCAAGAGAAAGCGAAAACCAAAGAAAAAGGGCAGGCGCAAACTCCGGAAGTGGGCAAGCCCTTTCCGGCTTTTGCCCGTGTTGACCTGCTCAATCGTTGTCTCTTGACCCTGGATGATCTCACAAAAGAGGCAGGTTCCGACGGGTGCGTCGCCCTGGTATTTGGCGACTTCAAAAGCAATATACCCCCGCAATACAGTGGAATGCCTCAAGTGCGAAAGCTCTCGCTGGATGAGGCGATGATATGTGAAATTCTCAAAAAGGATCTGCAAAAATCTGTCATTGTCGCTTTTGCGTGCCAGGAATTGCCACTCTCTGTTCTATATGAAAAATGGCTCGGGGCCGATCCTGGCTTCTATGTCTTTTCAGATTTCAGTAATCCGTTGAAGGTGCAATTTGGAGTGCCCGGCATGCAGCGACCCTATTATGGTCGACCCGTCAGGGACGAGACCCTTCGAGGGCAATTGGCGCTGCCGGAAACCGGGGTTGCAACTGCTTTAATTAATGGACAGGGTGATCTGGTCTATCTAAATACCGAGGCAGGTACCGAACTGGCAGGTTCTCTTGTGCATATCAACAAACTAATCGGGCAGGAAAAACCGTCGGACAAACAGGATTCGTGCCGCGCAGCCTGCGACGCAACAGGCAAATAACCGGCAACTGACAGGGCAAGAGAGGTTTCGGGGCTTAGCCGATTTCCATGCGTACGAATCGCTTTATCTTTGCTTCGCCGCCTGCTGCTTTGGCGGCTTCCGCCAACGCTTGGCCGACCGTCTTTGTGTCGTCTTTTACAAAGGCCTGATCGACAAGACAGTTGTCCTTGAAGAACTTGCCTAATTTGCCCTCGATGATCTTGTCGATGATGTTGGCGGGCTTGTTCTTTACCTGATCTGCGGCAATCGCCCGCTCTTTCTCGATCACCTCCGGATCGATCGAGTCTCTATCGATGCCGGCCGGATTGATCGCCGTAATATGCATCGCGATATCCGTAGCCACCTGGGCCAGGGCGCACGAAACCTCGTCGGCGGAAGTCTCAATCTGCACCATAACCCCTAACTTGTTATTAAAGTGGACATAGCTGCCGATCACGCCGGAGCCGTCGAGTTTGTACCGCGTGAAATCCCCAACCTCTGTCTTCTCACCTGTCTTGCTCACCGCATCGGTCAGGTACTCCGAGAATTTTTTGCCGTCATAAGCCGTCTCCATCAGGGCGCCCGCCCCTTCGTCGGCGTCGGCGAGCAGAGTACACTCAGCTAATACATCGGCCACTGCAACAAAGTCGTCGTTCTTGGAGACAAAATCCGTCTCGCAGCAAAGCGTCGCAAGCGCGACCACCTTGCCGTCATCGCTCCTGCGGCACACGACCCGCCCTTCGCTGGTCTCGCGCCCGGCGCGCTTCTCCAACGTCGCCAGACCCTTCTTCCGCAAAAGCGACATAGCCTCATCCATGTCGCCTCCGGTCTCCTGCAGCGCCTTCTTGCAATCCATCATCCCCTGTCCGCTCATCTTGCGGAGTTTCATTACCAACCCAGCCGTAATCTCAGCCATTCTCTAAAGCTCCCGTTATCTCTAACTGTCTTATTCGCTCTTATTCTCAGCAGGCGAGGTCTTGCCTTCGTCGTTGGCGGGATCGGCGCTTTTCACAGCGACGGGTTCCGCTTCAACCGGCACAACTTCGGCGCTCGCCCCAGCAACTCCGCTCGTTGCCGCAGCTTCGGCGGTAGCCGTTTCAGCAGGCTGGACGGGAGCCTTTTCTTTGGGGGCCTCCGTCGCACTTGCAAGCGCCTGTCTCTTTGAGCGTCCTCTCACTGCCCCTGTCGGCTTGGGCGCCGTTCGCGCCATCATCTTACCCGCCGCGACCGCTTCAACGAGTTCATTGAGCAGTATATCGATAGCCTTGATCGAATCGTCGTTGGCCGGTATCGCCACATCCACGTTGTCCGGATTCGAATCCGTATCGATGATCCCCACGCACATCAGGCCCAACTTCCTGGCTTCGCGAAGAGCGGTGATTTCCTTTTTCACATCCACCACAACGACAACGCCGGGAAGACGGTTCATTTTACGAACGCCGCCAAGATTAGTCAGTATCTTGCGCATCTCCCGTTTCAGTCGCGAGGCCTGCTTCTTGCTCTCGGCTTCCATCTTGCCGCTGGCCTGAAGATTCTCCAACTCCTCCAGACGCTGCAGTCTCGACCGAACCGTCCGGAAGTTTGTCAGCATGCCACCTAACCAACGCTCACAAACATAATGCATCCCGCATTTCTCCGCCGCGCCGGCAACGGCCTTTTGAGCCTGGCGTTTGGTCCCGACAAAAACAACATCTTTCCCGGAAGAAACCACATCGGCAAGGAGCTTTTTTGCAATGATAAGCCCCTTTAGTGTCTCCTTCACGTCAATGATATGGATCATGCCGCGGGTGCCGAAGATGTACGGTTTCATCTTCGGATTCCACCGACTGGCCGCATGACCAAAGTGTACGCCCGCGCCTATAAGCTCACGGGCAAGTTCCTTACTCACAAAATTCAGCCTCCAATCAATAAGTATCTGTCTCGTTTTTCTCTATCGCCACTGATAGAAGAATTGGATCACAGTAATGCAACATTGAGCGTGTGTCAAGGTTTTTTGCAAAATACGGCGAAATTTGCACTTTTGTTGAACTATTTTTTGTGCGGAACCGGTAATGGGGCGAGTTTTTTGTGAAAATAGGGAAAATTGTCGCCGTAGAGGGCGCCGCAGGCCGATATGCATCAAAGGCTTCTCGCCCGCGCCCCCAGGCGTACGGTTCTTCGAACCTGCCAAACATGTACTATTTATATGACTGGTAATCGGTTGAGATGGCTGTATAATAGGCGTCGGCGCCGGGAACTGTCAGAGACTTTTTTAAGGAGTTGCTGTAAAGATTATGGCTGATATTAAGTACAAACGGATTTTACTTAAACTGTCGGGCGAGAGTTTTTGCAAGCCCGGCGAGTTCGGGCTCGATATTGAGGCGGTCGAGGCGGTCGCTGCCAGAATCGACCAGATATGTGAGCTTGGACCGCAGGTGGCTGTTGTGGTGGGAGGAGGCAATTTCCTGCGGGGGCACTCCTTTTCGGCCCAAAACCCGATCCCTCGTAACACTGCCGATTACATGGGTATGTTGGCGACGGTGCTCAATGCCTGTGCCCTTCAGGAGATGCTGGAGAGGGCGCATCGACCGGCGCGGGTCATGAGCGCCATCGAAGTGCCCGCACTTTGCGAGGCGTTCATACAAAGACGCTGCATCAAGCATCTCGAATCCGGCAGGGTCGTCATCTTAGCCGGCGGAACGGGAAACCCTTTCTTTTCCACAGACACGTGTGCGGCGCTACGGGCGGCTGAACTCGACGCCGATATTCTCATCAAGGCAACCAAGGTTGACGGCGTATATACCGACGACCCGCTGAAAAATGACGACGCAAAGCTTATGGAGACTATTTCCTACAGAGATGTTCTCCGCCGCGGCCTGACAGTCATAGACCCGGCGGCGATCAGCCTTTGCAGCGAGAACAATGTCCCGATTGTGGTCTTAAATATGTTTACACCGGGCAACATCGAAAAAGCGATTCGCGGCGAGAAGGTCGGCACGAGGATCGCCAGATAAGGTCAATTGGAGTTTGACGAATGCCTACACAAAAAATCATTACAGAGCATGAAAACAGCATGAAAAAGGCGGTGGAGTTTTTGCAGACGGAACTGCGTTCGGTGCGTACCGGCAGGGCCTCGGCGGGATTGGTGGAGAACCTCAGCGTGGAGTATTACGGCACGCCTACGCCACTCAAGCAGATGGCGACTATCGCGACGCCTGATGCCGACATGATCATTATCAAGCCGTTTGACCCCGCCGCCCTGAAGGAAATTGAAAAGGCCATCAAGAACAGCGAACTGAGTCTTGCCCCGCAACTCGACGGCAAGGTCGTCAGGCTAAGCGTGCCCCCGCTGAGCGGGGAAAGACGCGAACAACTTGCCCAGCAGGTTAAGCAATTAGGGGAAAAAACCAAGATATCTGTTCGCAATATCAGACGTGACGCCAATAAGGTACTGGACGAGGAGCAGAAAAACAAGATTATCACCGAAGACGACCGCGACAAGGGCAAAAAAGACATCGATAACCTGACTAAGAAATCCACGGACAAGGTCGACGCCATCGTCAAGTCCAAGAGCGAGGAGATAATGTCAGACTGATTTCCGGCCGATAGCATACGTGCAGCCGGAGGGGCCTTCCTGGCCGGAGGGGTGTAAGTGCCCGCATACGGGACGGTGCCGGTCGAGCCCGGCCGGGCGGGTAGTTTTATCATTTTTTTGGGGACGATAGCATGCAAGCGGCGACTGACCACGAGAAGAATCCTCCGAAACGATCACGCAGGTTCACGGTGATCAAGTGGATGTTGATTGTGACGGCGGGTGTTGTTTTGGCGATTATTGTTATCCTGCCGGCGTATTTGTCGTCGGACAGCGGCAAGAAGCTGATATTGTCTAAGATTAGTCGCGCTATCGATGGCCAGGTCGATGCAAAGACGCTGTCGGTGGGCAGGGTCAAGGGAGACCGGCTTACCGACCTAACGTTTTCCGACGACAAGGGGATGATGTCGGTTTCGGTGAGGAAGATTTCTGCTAAACCGCAACTGATGGCGATGCTTCGGGGCAACCTCGCCCTTGGCAAGACGCTGCTGGATGCGCCTAAGGCTGTCATCAATATTGAAGACCCGGGGGCACGAACCCAAAGCAGCAAATCCTCGAAATCGGATGATGATGCCGGCGGCGGCGCGGCGCTCGGGCTGGCGATGCTCGACATGGAAGTAAAAGAAGGCAGCGCCACCATCAATCTTATGCGAAAAGACAGTACTCAGAGTGTGCACTTTCGCAATATCGAATCGAAGGTCAACCTCAATCCGTTAGGGCAAAAGTCCACGTTTGCGCTGGCGATGACCGTAGTCGAGGGCGACAAAGAGTCGCAGATCACCGCCGGCGGCAGTATGAAACAGTCCGACAAGAAGAAATGGACGCTCAAGGGGACAACAGGCGACTTCAAGGTCGCTGTCGATAAGCTGGAGTTGTCCACGTTGACCCCGCTGTTTGCCCTGATGGGCAAGGACATACAGACGAGCGGCCAACTGAACGCCGACGCCGATGTCAGAATCGAAAAAGGCAAATTCAAACGAATTATGGCGAAGGCGCAATTGCGGGATTTCAAGAGAATTGTCGCCGGCAAAGAAACCGTTATGCAGGAACCGGTCATTATCGACGCCGATGTATCTTCGACTGATGGGCAGATCAGGATTAAGCGGCTGAATTTCGAGTCGTCTTTTTGCAACGTTCGCTGTTCGGGGACGGGCAATGTCGTGGACTATGACGCCGACGCCGAGTTGACAGGGCTGCAGGACTTTGCCGGCCAACTTGCCGATTTCGGCAAGTACCGACTGCAGGGCAAGGTTGCAAGCACGGGCAAGGTAACGTTCGGCGAGAACACGGTGAAACTGACCGGCCGCGGTCTTACGGAGAATATGATTATCAGAAAAGGCGATCTGGCGACCGAGCCAACAACCGCCAATCTCGGTTTCGACATACACAGGGACAACGAAAAGAACATCACAAAGATCGCGTCGGCGAAAATGTTAGCCGACCTGGGAAGCATCGAAATCACCGATGCGGTCATTCCCGGCGATTTGGAGCAGGGTACGGTCAGCCTCGGGCTTTCTGCGGACGTCGACTTGAGAAAGCTCCAGCCGTTTGTGGCGCTGGCTATCGAGATACCGCAGGGCGTAACATTTGCCGGAAGGCTCACCAGCCAAGCGGCAATTGACGGCGCCGGCGGCAGGTTTCATATCAAGACTGACAGGACAAACGTCAAGAAGCTTGTCATTAACGCACCCGGGCAGGAGCCGTTCAAACAGGAAACCATCAAACTCGTAGCGGATATCATCGCCGACACAAAGCAAAAAGAGATCACAGTCAACGACCTGTTCATCGAGGGTGTGCAGGGCCAATCACTCATCAAGGTTACAAAGGGCAGATTCGAACAGAGCGAAAAAGGGCAGAAAACTAATGTCACCGGGCAACTGCAGGCCGAGTATGACCTGGCCGCCGTCAGCGCGCTGGCTGCGCCGTTTCTGCCGCGAGGCCTGGCGATGGAGGGAATACGCAAAAGCGATTTGACATTTGATTCGCAATATCCCACCGGAACCAAACAGCTTCTTGCCAATATCAACGGACAAACCGATTTCGGTTTCGACAAGGCACAGTATATGGGGCTGAAATTCGGACCGGCCAACCTGAAACTGCAGGCCGAGCAGGGCAAGTTAAAGTTCAAGCTGCCGCCTACAACCGTCAACGAGGGTAGGGTCGCCTTTGAAGGCAACGTAAACTTCAAGGAAAAAGCCATGACACTGCGAATGGCAAACCCCTCCCAATTAGCCGAAAATGTCAAAATCAACGACGAGATGACCAGACGCATGCTGATGTATATCAATCCGCTCTTTGCCAATCAGGCGGGCGTCACGGGTGTTGCAAGTTTTCACTGTGAAAAAATGTCGATCCCCTTAGGCAGCAAGACGTTTGCCGACGACCTTGAGATCACCGGAACGATTGAAATCGCCGACGTCGTACTCAAGCCGCGGGGGCTGTTCGGAGTGCTCGTCCAGAGTCCGGGCAAACTGCACGTGCTGCCAACGCGATTTGTTCTTGAAAGGGGCTTCCTGGCTTACAGGGACATGCCGGTTCATGTCGGCAACAATCCGCTCAACTTCAGCGGCAGGATCGGGCTGGACAAGAGTATCGACATGATGGTCACGTTTCCGTGGACCTTCCAGGGTCGAACCGCCAGGATCGGGGATGAATCGGCGATGCGCATCACCGCGCCGATCAAGGGGACGCTGAACAACCCGACCATCGACATGAACAAGGTTCTCGAAGGGGCCGGGCAAAAACTGCTCGAAGAGCAACTCAAGAAGGCCCTGGAAAAAATATTCCGATAATATCGACGTACAAGGAAAAGAAATGCTTAAAGAGATACTGACTAAACCGACCGAGGAATTGGGCAAGTGGAGCCGGTTCGTTGTCTTCCAGCTAAAGCTGTGGCGTCATTGTGCAAGGCTGCTTCGTCAGAATCGCTCGGGCACGCAGGCGGCGGCGCTTTCGTACCATACTATCTTCGGAATCGTTCCGTTGGCTATCGTGATGGTGATGGTTTTTCAGGCAATCCCGGCCTACCGCGAGGTGGGCGACAATGTCAGGGGCTTTTTTTATGAGCAGTTGAACCTCGACCGGATCGTATACCCCGCCGACGAAGCCGGCTCGCAGGAAGATGTCAAACTCACCGACAAGATAGATGAAATAACCGACACGTACATGAAGAACCTCAACGCCGGGGCGATTACGCTGTTTAGTTGTGGAATTGTCGTGTGGGCGGCGCTGGGGCTGCTGACGACGATTGAACGGGCGTTTAACAATATCTGGCACGTCGGGCGGGGCAGAAACTTCGTCCAGCGGGTAGTCAACTACTGGGCGCTCATGACATTAGGGCCGTTTCTGCTTGTGATCGGTTTTTATTTCAGCACGAATTACCTCGTCGCCAACAAAATACAGTATGGAGTCATGAATTACGTCGCCCCGGTGCTGCCGTATCTCATCAGCGTGGCGGCGATGTTTCTGCTCTATTTTGTCTTGCCAAATACGAAAGTAAGTATCCGCGCAGCGCTCTGGGGCGCGGCGGTCGCGGCCCTGATATGGACCGGCGCCAAAGCGCTTTTTACCTTGTACATGGCCAACTTCCAACCGTACAAGGGCGTTTATGGCGTAATAAGTATTATCCCCCTGGGCGTGTTCTGGATATGGGTAACATGGGTCATCGTCCTGTTTGGGCTGCAACTGACCTACACCACCCAGCACTTAAAGACGATTGACGCCGCCGAAATCGCGGCGACGCGCAAGCAGAACGAGCATTTCCTGATCAATGACTTTACGGTCATAAGGATTATCGAATACATCTTCGGCGAGTTTGAAAACAAGCACGGCCCGGTATCCGCCGACGCGATATGCGGCCGGATGAAGCTGCCCGCCGAGTTCGGCCACAAGATACTCGAACATCTTGTGGGCAAGGGTCTGCTCGTACAGACCGCAGAACCACAGGCAGGTTTCGCACCGGCAACCGACGGCGAAAAGATAACGTTAGCCGACATCGCCGACGCCGTAAAAGAAGCAAGCTTCGACCAGAACTACACAGGAATCGGGACAAAACTAAGAAACATAATAGACGCCCGACACGAAGAACTCGCAAAAACAAACCTCAAACAAATCCTCGAAGAACAATCCACCTGACGCTATGGCCGCAGAACATCAAGCCACAGGGCGCCTGCGCTGTAGACGAACTTTATGCTGAACAGTATCAGCGCCATCCCGCAGACACTTAAGATGATGCGCTGGCTTTTGTTGCCCAATACTTTGGCGCCGCCGTAACTCATCCAGCCTAAGAAACCTAACCAGACCAGATCGCACAGCCAGTGGACAATCGTAAACAGCACAAATGCAACCCATCCCAATTGCCGCGCGTCGGTGGCGAGCTTGAGCCCGACCGTCGCCCACCACAGCAAAAAGTAAGGGTTCCCCGCCGACAGTATCAGACCCGTCAGTAGCGGCGGCGACTTGCATGTCGCCTCAGCGGAAAAATCTTCCTTTCGTATTTCGCGAATCATCTGCACACCCATCCACAGCAGGAAGAGCCCGCCGATGACGCCTATGGCGACCTGCATAGCCGCCGACTTGATGATCGCGGCAAAGCCTAAGATAATCAGGAACATCAGCGGAAACTCGATGATGCCGTGGCCCAGGGCGATCAGTATGCCGGCATCCCGCCGCCGTGCGCCGTGGGCAATCGCAGCGGCCGTAACCGTACCCGGCGCCATTACGCCCGACAGCGATATCACAAACGCGCTGAATAGAAATACCGCAACTTCCAAGTCTTCGCTCCTGAGTTCTAACAAGACTTTTGCAAAAGTTCTCTTCTAATTATATTCGACGGGCACATCCGTCCATGCCCTGCCGTGAGCCGTTTCGTACTCGCAGTGGATATACAACGGCGGATCAAAATGCTTCTTGTAGGTCAGGCTGACATTGACAAGCGATTTTACGCGGAATCGAAGTTTGATATCGCCGCCTTTGGGCTTGGCAACGGCCTCCTGCCGGCCCGAATGCTCATAGGCCCCGCCGCTCCACTTAGGCTCGCATACCAGCCGCAGATCCTCATCCATCGTAATCCCGCTGATCTTCAGCGTCGCTTCAAATGTCCCGCCCTTCTTCGGATGCGAATGCGTATAGGCGGTCAGTTCCTCGACCACCTCCTGATGGAATGTAACCGCTTCGGTGCTCACAGCCGCGATGGCATAAGACTCATCGAGCCGGCCGTCGGTTCTGGTCAGTTCAATCCGGTCAATCACCTTGCCGTCGATGTTGATTGTTTTCATGGACAGCCTGTTTCCATCGATCTCGAACAGACAGAAGTTATTTTCCTTCTTCGCTTTGGCCAGGAGAAAATCCGGCTGTACATCGTGCAAATCCGCCGCGCCGCCGCCGGCGACGATGCAGGTTACCGGCGCTGCGCCTTTGGCTGATGCTGTAACGGGCCGGAAACGCTCGTAGAAATGCGAGTGGCCGGTCACAACAAAATCAACACCCTCAACGGACAGTTTCCCCAATGCCCCGGGGTAGCCTCGACGGGACTGGTGGCCGCCGATGTTGAGATTCGGCTCATGCCACGTTACAAACCGCCACACCACATCGTCTTTTGCGCGGTCTGCGGCGAGAATCTTCAATATATCGGCCGTAGCCAGATCGCCCGTTGCATTGTCGCCTATGAAATAGTACAGCGGGCCGTACGTAAACGAGTAATTGCGCCGCCCGTCCATCACAAAATACTTGTCAAAGAAGCTCCCCCGGTCATGGTTGCCCTTGGCGGCATAGATCGGCACATACTCGGCGAGCCCCCTGACCGGCCCAAAGAACTGCGGATCCCACTCCTGGTGCTTTGAACCGGTATTGACGAAATCGCCCGTATGAACCACAAAGTCAGGAGCGACCTTAATGATCTGCTCGACAACCCTGCGATGCGTCTGCGAGTTCTTTCGACTATCGCCATACACCACGAACCGAACGCGTCGAGCATTTCGAGGGATTGTCGTGAAATGCCAGGTATCCGATTCTTCCCGGCCCGAAACGATCGCATATCTATACTTTGTCTGCGCCTTCAAATCGTCGAGCCACACCTTGTGAATGTAAACGCTTCTGTTGGCGGTTGCATGTCTGTACGAAACGCGCACAGGCTCCGACCGCATCTCCCTGGTCAACTCTTCACCCTCGCCGTAGCGAACCTGCCCGGTGCCCCTCGTGTCGGTCTCCCACATAACAGCCGCCCGAGTCTGCTCCAGACGCAGGAGCACAGGGCCCTTGGTGATCTTCGCAAAGCATGACTCGCCGCTTGCCCACAAAACCAGCGCCAACACCACCCATACAATCGCCCGATACACATTTCGATTCAAAGTCAACATACTTCGGATGGGCACTATACTACTCCCCGATAATCTTAACCAGAAGGCGTTTTTTGCGTTTGCCGTCGAACTCATAGTAGAAGATATGTTCCCACGGCCCCAGGTGAAGCTGCCCCTCTGTAATCGCAACCACGACCTGGCGCCCCATGATCTGTCGCTTCATGTGAGCGTCCGCGTTATCTTCGTATCCATTATGGCGGTATTGGCTGTGCGGTTTTTCCGGGGCGAGCTTTTCCAGCCAGACCTCGTAGTCATGATGCAGGCCGGATTCATTATCGTTAATGAATACCGACGCCGTTATGTGCATCGCGTTAACGAGTACAAGGCCGTCCTGAACACCGCTTTCGTCAACAAGCCGTTCCACTTCACTATGGATAGATACAATAGCCCGCCGCTGCGGCACATCCATCCAAATCTCTTTTGTCAATGTCTTCATGTTACAAGCCTCCGCTATAGACGCGATAATTATAACCTTATCAGCAGAATAAGGCAAGGATCAGGGTATATCCTGCCTGTGGAGTTGGCGTCAACCTCGCCGTCGAATAGCCCGCCGGCAACCCGCAAAAGCCGTTCGTCACAAAAATATGTGAATTTTCCTTGAAGATTCTGCAACATCAAACATAATAGGCAATAGTCGGGCCTGGGGGGCTAAAAAGTGAATAGAAGGAGTGTCAATGGGACCTGTATTGAATGGGCTTATAAAGCTTCAAAGCGTCGAAAACCGTCTGCGCGCTGTCAAATCCAAGCTGGCCAGATGCAGAAGGACCGTTATCTTCCAGGAAAATCAGCTTCGATCGCTGCAAAACGGCCTTGAGGCGAAAAAGGAAGAAATCAAAATGACTCGTGTCCAGGTGGACCGATTCGAGCTTGACCTCAGGCATCGAGACGAAAGCATCTCCCGGCTCAGGGCCGCCCTCAATATGGCAAAGACGAACAAGGAATACTCAGCCATCCTCACTGAGTTAAACACTTCCAAGGCGGATAATTCCAAGATCGAAAGCCAGGCGCTGGATCTGATGAAGAACATCGAAGCCGACCAGGCCGCCTCCGCCGAGATACAGCAGCAGATTGACGAACACATGGCCAATCTCGACCGGTTGAGAAAAGGCAACGAGGTCAAGGCAGCCGAACACGAGGCCGAAATCGCCGAAATCCAGGTCGAGTGGGATGCCGCCGCCAAAGACATACCCGCCGAGGCACTGCGGGTATTCAACCGGGTCGCCGAAACGTACGACGGTGAGGCCGTTGCCGTCGCAGGAAAACAAAACGAAAAAGTCGAAGTCTTCAGTTGCGGCGGATGCTTCATGGGAATTCCCGCGGAAATCGTTAACCGTCTCATGACCAATGACGAGGTCATCCGCTGCTCGAATTGCACCCGCATACTGATCCTCAAGGAGTCCAAAGAGTAGGATTCATATCGACGGCGGAGCTTTGAGCCATTTGAGATTTCGGAGAATCTGATTGTGCAGCAGCATATTATTATTCATACCGACGGCGGAAGCAGGGGAAATCCCGGTCCGGCGGCGGCAGCCTATGTACTATCCGAACCCGGCGGCAGGACCATCGAGAGCAAAGGATTCTTTCTCGGCAAGACCACCAATAATGTCGCCGAATACGCCGGTCTGCTCAAGGCGCTAAACGCCGCAAAACAACGGCAGGCGAAGATCATCAGCGCCTACACCGACAGCGAACTGATGGCCCGCCAGATTAACGGGCAATACAAAGTCAAGAGCCCCAAATTGCGTCCGATCTATGCCGATTGCATGCAGTTGCTAAACGGCTTCGACAAATGGCGGGTCTCACACATCAGGAGGGAGAAGAACACCCTCGCCGACGAACTCGCCAACCAAGTCATGGACGCCCGGCGTGATATCGACGGTGTAAGCACGCAGGCTTCGGTTTGCGATAAACCAGCCGGCAAGAGAGTCCGCCTGGCAATACTGCTCAGCGGCGGCGGGACAACCATGGTCAATATCCACGAGCAAATCCAGGCCGGCCGGCTCAACGCCGAGATTGCCGTTGTCGTCAGTTCCCGCGCACAGGTCAAGGGAGTCGAGCGGGCAAGAGGTATCGGCCTGGAACCGGTGATCATACGAAAGAAGGATCATCCCGATATCGAGGAGTTTTCGGCTCGCATCAAAGATACGCTGGATGAGGCAAAGGTCGATCTCGTCATTCAGGCCGGCTGGCTGTGTCTGTGGCTGATACCGCCGGAATACGAAAACCGCGTGATGAACATCCACCCCGCACTGCTGCCGAGCTTCGGCGGACAGGGCATGTGGGGGCGGCATGTACACGAGGCGGTCCTCGCCGCCGGCTGCAAGATCAGCGGCTGTACCGTCCATTTCTGCACTAACGAATACGACAAGGGGCCCATCATCGTGCAGCGATCGTGCCCGGTCGAACCCGATGACGACGCCGACTCGCTCGCCGGGCGTGTCTTCGAGCAGGAGTGTATCGCCTACCCCGAGGCAATAAAGCTCTTTGCCGAAGACAGAATAGCCGTCCAAGGCCGAACCGCAAAGATAACACCCGCCCCCTGCCGCTAATTGCCGGCGAGTCAGGCTCAGATTCGTGGGGATGCTGAGGGTCTGATTTTTTCGAGAAGTTTGCTGATTGTGAGCTGGGTCTTTAGTAGTGGTCTGTCCTGGAGG
>JAGHBX010000340.1 GCA_021160785.1 Planctomycetota bacterium
GCTCTTCACTATGTGGGACCATTGGGGCTGGCACCGAGTCACATGTTACGGTGATCTGAAGGAGTCTGTGTTTGATCTGGCTGAAGCCATGGGCTGGAAGGTAGTCGAAGAGATATAGTCCGTCGGATTGAAACTGTCGGCCTAAGTCAAAAAGCTGTTCAAGAATAGGTTTTACAGGGTTCTGAATAGTTGACCTCTGATAGCTTAATGGATATACTTGTAAAAGCATATAAAAGCAAAAACGGACGAAAGACACTGATCCAACAAACTGTAGCAGTGCCTGCTCATGAAGATCTCAAACAGAAAGGAGACAGACATGAAACGTACGGGGAAAAAAGTGGCGGCTATAGAAGTGGTGAGCATTATCGGCGGGCCGACGGGGACGTGTCAGCAGCATCCAGGCATCACGCGTCGGCAGTTTTTGCGGACAGGTACGGTCATCGGTCTGAGTGCGGCGACTGCCGGCTGTTCATGGCAGCACAACGCAACTGCTGCTGGGGGCCAGATTGGGTCAACTCAGGCTTTCAACATGCGCTACGGTGCCGGCGACCTCGTCGTACAGCCTGTGCTGATGTACAACATTTCCCATCGCCGGGAACGCAGAAGTTGGCGAAATTGGGGTGGCGTGCAGACCGAGGAGGCTGCGAAGAAGGAAGCCGCTCGCATCACCCGGGAGTTGAATGAGCTTTGCAGGTTGGCCGACTTCGGAGTACGTCCATTACCCCTGGTGATGGTCGCCAATAAGCAGCAAGTCGGCACACTTAAAACCGCCGAAGCCGATGTCCTGATTGTGTACGCCGCCGGTAGCGGTACGGACACGCTTAACGCGCTGGCCGCTCTGAACAAGTCAATGATCATTTTCGTCAGGAAGCACTCGAAACCATATTACCTGTGGGACGAGATTGTCCACTCCAGATTCCTGCGAAGCCACACTGACAGTTTAAAACAGCCTAACGTGGATTTCAATGACGTAACTGTGGGTGACGACGAGGAGATACTCTGGCGGTTGCGGGCGCTCTATGGATTAAAGAACACCCTCGGTCGCGGGATAATTTGTATAGGGGGACCAGGGGGGTGGTCCTGTCCCAAGGCTCCGGAGTTGGCTCGCGAGCGCTTCGGGCTCGACATGGTGACGGTTCCGATACCAGAGTTGAACTCGATGATTGAAGCGGCTCGGAAAAATCCTGAGCTAATGGCTCAATGCAACCGCCAAGCCATGAACTATCTCAGCAAAGGCCGTGTTACTCTTAGCACAACCAAGGAAGCCGTTACTGAAGCGTTTGTTCTGAAGAAACTCTTTGGTGATCTGATGGCAAAATCGGAGGCTTTCGCAGTAACGGTCAGAGGCTGCATGGGCAGTTATGCCGGCATCATGCCTTGTCTCACCCTGACCCTGATTAACGACGACGGCTATATGGCGTACTGTGAAGGCGATTTTGTCGTTATACCATCCGGTATTCTCATGCACTACATTTGCGGCAAGCCGACATACCTTTGCAACCCGACCTATCCGCACAAAGGTCGCATGGTGTTCGCTCACTGTACAGCGCCGCGCAGGATGGATGGAAAGTCTCTCGATCCGGTCGAGATTGTCACGCACTACGAATCGGACCATGGCGCTGCAACGCATGTGGCGTTTGACAAAGGTCAGGTCTTGACGATTATCAAACCGGACTTCGAAGCCAGGAATTGGCTGGCGATGACAGGCAAGATTGTCGGTACACCCTGGCTGCCCACGTGCCGGTCGCAGGTGGAAGTTGAACTTGACGCTGATACACAGGATGTGCTGCAGAACCTGAGAGGTTTTCATTGTATGCTGGCCTACGGCGACTACACTCGAGAGGTAGCCTATGCCGCAAAGAAAGTCGGGATAACCGTCCAGACTCTCAAAAGCTGATGAGTCTGACTTGTCAAGCGCAAGTTGGGCCATTTGACTGACTGATCAGATGGTATTTACATGATAGGAGGTAGTTATGGTTTCCAAACGATGTGCGGCACATTGCGGTTGCAGGGATAATGTGATTAGTCGCAGGGCTTTTTTGCAGGGCTCGGCAGCCGGTATAGTTGGAGTTAGCGCACTGGGGGGGCGGGGGGGATGTTCGTCAACGTGGATGGCATCGGCGCCGGGTCTGGAGCGAATCGCCCCGTGCGGTCCGGCGAGCGAATACGTACCGACCGTAAGGGCCGTGTTTGTCAGACGCAAAGAGGACTACGGAATGTGGTGGCCCGGGGCGGTATATGACGGCGCTGCGGCCAGGAAGAAGTACACTGCATTGCTTAAACAAACGGCGACGAACTTGGGCATAAAGCTGGACCTGCGCAGCGAGCCGATCTACAGCGCAGCCGAGGCCGATGCATGGATCGCCGAGGCCAAGCCCACAGATGTTGACGGACTCATGGTTGTGCTGCTGGATCGGCAACAACATTCCTGGCCAACTGCGAACAAGGCCGCCAGGTCCGGGATACCGACGATTGTCTTTTCGCCTTTGGGAAGTTCGTTTACAACCAACACGACCAACTTCGCCGAGCAGCCGGGTTGTGTCATCTATGCGACTGTTGGCGAGTTTAGTCAGGCTGCCTACGGCATGAAAATGCTGGCAGCCGGGGCAAGGATGAAACATACCCGCTGCGTTGTCATCCGTGGCAAGAAGCGATTTGAGAGCGCAATACCCGATATAGGTATTGGCTTGCAGTACATCCCGGCCCAAACGTTTTTGGATGAATACGAAAGCATGGATGTATCCGATGACGTGCTGACTATGGCCGAACAGTATATGAGCATGGCACAGGTCCGCAGGGGCGCGACCCGACAGGACGTGATCAACGGTATCAAGAGCTACTGTGTCGCGAGAAATATACTCAAGCGTGAACAAGCCGATGCGATCACTATGGACTGTCTGGGGGCACTGGGTCATACAAAGATATCTCTGCCCTGTATCGCCTGGTCGCGTATGAATGATGACGGCATACCGGCTGCGTGTGAAGCGGATATTGGAGCGGTGGCATCGCATGTAGTCGTGCAATACCTTTTCGACAGGCCCGGTTTCCAGCAGGACCCGGTAGCCGATACGGCCATGGATGCGATCATTGGCGCCCATTGTAGTTGTCCCACTCGCCTCAATGGTTTTGACAGGAAACCCGAACCATTTGAGTTGATACATCATCACGGTAATCGTGACGCCGTGCCGCGGACATTGTGGAAGCCGGGTCAGCGCGTGACGTGCCTGGATGTACTGCCCGGTGACGGAAAGGAAAGACCAACGAGATTACTCGTCTCGGTTGGCACGGTAATTGACAATATTGCCGTGCCACCGGCCGGCGGTTGTGTAGTTAGTGTGCGGGTCAAATTCGATGGCGACCAGAACGTACTTAGCTTTCCGGGATTCCATCAGTTGTTCTTCTATGGTGAATACAGCGAACAGCTTAAGGAGTTCGGCCAACTATACGGGCTGGAGGCACAGATTGTGTAAAAGGGCAAATCTGGCATGAATGGGCAATTTCAACAGCTTTCAAAGGAGACATATTATGAGCGGATTACTGAATCGACGTCAGTTCATGGGCGCAAGTGCTGCAGGCGCGGGAATGATTATAGCAGGTGGGAAAGTGGCCAGCCAGGCCGCAGCTAACCAGGTTGATCAATGGCCGCCCAAGATGCCGCCGGTGAACATCTACAAGGTCTATATCGGCAGGACCGGCGGAATCTATCTCTCCAGGCCGACTGATGAGATCAAAAAGTTCGACGGCTATCTCGCCAAGATTAAGAAGAGACTCGGCGATGTCAGATTTATCGGTGGAGAGTTGGTGCCACCGGCCCAAATCGGAGAGGTCGTCACCCGGATGAAAGACGCCGACGGCGTTGTCATGTTCCACCTCTCAGGCCACGGTGGTGGCGCCCCAGCCCAGGCCATGGCCAAAATCCTCGATACCGGGATACCTGCAGCGGTCTTCTCCCAGCCTTTCAGCGGCCACGGTTGGATGTACTTTCCTCGCTGGCAGAAGGAGGGCAAGAAGGTTATCCTGCTGCCTACCAGCGATTGGAGCGAGATCGACAGAGTCATTGGCCTGATGCGCGTCGCCCCTCATCTGCGAAGGACAAAGATACTCGTTGTCAGGGGACCGCTCGGTACGACTGCGGCCTGCAATGCCGAGCAGGTCAAGGAGAGACTCGGCGTTGAGATGATTCCGGTTACTGTCGAAGAGACTATTGAGGCACATAGGGCGGTCGATATCAAAGAGGCAGAGGTCGAGGCACAGAAGTACTGGCTAAGCAAAGCAAAGGACATCATCGAACCTGCCAAGAAGGAGATCATTAACTCCGCCCGACTGTACCTGGCAATGAAGAATCTTATGATCGCCAAAGGAGCACAGGCCACTACCAGCTCCAACTGCATGGGAGGCCCCGCCAAAGGCTGTCTGACCTACAGCAAGCTCAACGACCTCGGACTCGTAGGCGCTTGCGAGGGTGACATGGATTCGACGCTGACAATGCTCATATTCCAATACGCCTTTGGCATCCCCGGATTTATTTCAGATCCTGTCTTCGACACCGAAAGCAACGCCTTGATCCACTTCCACTGCACGTGCGCCACGAAGATGGCGGGGCCCAACTCCAAACGCCTGCCCTTTACAATACGTACGCAGAGCGACAGTGAAAGAGGTGTCTCACTGGACGTCGAGATGCCCATCGGGCAGATCGTTACCTGCGCCAAGTTCATCGACCTCAACAAGATGCTCATCTCGACCGGTGAGATATTCAAGGTAACGCACGATGAGTTGGGCTGCCGCACCCAGTTCTGGACAAGGGTCAAAGATGCACACAGCATGTTCCACAACTGGGGGGCAGGCGTTCTCGAGGGCGGGGTAATGACACTACTGCATCGGGCGGTATTCTTCGGAGACCACATGCGGGATATCAAGAACCTCGGCATCCTGATGGGCTTCGACGTTGTCGAGGAGGCATAACGTTAGAACTTAGTTTAGACTGTAGAAAAGGAGGTTCGAAATGGTTAAAGGCCATACTCACAGGTCGTGTCATGGTTGTTGTCAAGCCGTTGACCGTCGGAATTTCCTCAAAAACTGCGGGGTTGCGGTGGTTGCAGCGGGCGGTTCGCTGGCATCATTTGCCGCCTGTGCGTCAGAGAAAGATCAGACCAGAACGCGTGTCGCCGCCGTCTTTCTAATGAGTATGAACACCAAGGAGATCTGGCCCTATCCGGGCTTTGACACTAAGAATCGGCAGCGAGAGGTCCTCACCCGGCTGAGGGAAGGCTGTCCGGAAATCGAACTTATCCCGGTGACCGTCGAGAATACCTCCGACATGCAGAAGGTGATTGCGTTGAAGGATAGAGTTGGCGGCTATCTTGTCTACACAATGACGCTCGTTTGGAGCCATCGCAAGGAGGTCGTCGATATTGCCGGGCTTGGCAAGCCTACGGTGGTGGCTGACGAGTTCCTCGGCGGTTCCGGTGTGTTCCTGACAGGATACGGCGCAATCTACGATCGGAAAATACCTGTGGTAGCCGTCTCCACAACACGGCTCAGTGACCTGGTCCTGGTTGTGCGACAATTTGCCAACGTCCGCAAGTCGCATACTACAGCGGCACAGTTTGCGCGACAGTGCGAGCAAGTTTACCGGGGAGGTTTTCCGGTCGCTGGTGAGTTGAGATGCGTTGGCGATCACGTGGCGCTAACGGACATCCACAAATGCATTGAGCGGTTCCGTCGGTCGCGTTTTTTGATCATCGGTCGCGGCCAGACGGGTCAGGAGCACGACTTTCTTGGCGTCAAAGGCCGCTACATCGATTTCGACGAGTTGCAGTCCCGCTACGAGAAGATTGATCACGAAGAGGCGGCCGAGTGGGCTGACCGATGGTCGAAACAGGCCGACAACCTACCGTCAGGAGACTACGTCGGACCGAGCCAGCCCACGCCCGATGCTATCCAAAAAGCCGGCGGCGTCTACCTGGCCATGCTCAGTCTGCTCAAGAAGTACAGCACAGATACGGTGACCATGAATTGCCTCGGCGGATTCGCAGCCGGCAAGCTGCCAGCCTATCCGTGTTTGGGATTCATGCAGATTCTCAACGATGGCGGCCAAGGTGTCTGTGAGGCCATGCCCGACGATACGATCAGTATGCTGATGGCTCGGATTCTCACGGGCCAGCCAGGATTCGTCTCAGATCCGGCGCTGGACACCTCCAAGAATCGGATTGTCTACGCCCATTGTGTGGGGACAACCAAGGTGTTCGGCTCGGATGGGAAGTCAAACGGTTACCGAATCCGGACGCTGCACAACCGTGACCCACGAGGTGCATGCGCCGAATCGCTGATGCCCGCTGGCTACATGACCACCAGCTTTCGTACGAACGTCGGACACAAGAAGATGGTCATCCATCAGGCCAAGGCCCTTGGCTCCTTGGAGAGCGAGAAGGGGTGCCGGACCAAGCTGATCGCCGAAGTCCGCGGCGACATTGGCAAGCTCTTCAACCAGTGGAACCAATTCGGCTGGCACAGGGTGACCGTTTACGGCGACGTCAAGGAACCACTTGCGGAATTCGGTAAGGCGCTGGGATTAGAGATCGTTGAAGAGACATGACAAAGCCGGAGAACTGAGACAGCCCACAGATTTGCGTGGCTGTTCCGCACTTGTCCTATTAGATCCTTGTGGATCCATCCCACCAGCCTGATATGGCCAGTGCGCCCGCGGCAAGAACCGCGAAATGGCCTTGTTTTCGTACGCCGGCGCCTACAACTCACCTACAACCCGAGATCCCGTTATCTGCCAATTCCGCAAGGGGGGTATCCACTTGACGCAAGTGGCATCTATATATAGTATGTTTGGGTATGGAAGAACATGAAGAGCATTCAGTACCCGTGGCGGGCATTGATTACCCACGCAATTTCGACGAGTTTAACAGGTGGTTCACCAACGAGGCCGCGTAGAGGTGGATGAGACA